>REES01000079.1 GCA_007694935.1 Rhodospirillales bacterium | reverse complement strand
TCAGGCCGCCCCTGTCACCACATTTCGTGCCACCGGACGCTCGGGGATGAGCCTCGTCATGAAATATCAACAGCGGGAAGTTGTCCATGAATGCTATTGATAAGGATGACATGGAAGACATCGACGGCTGTGATGTTGATTTCGTGGATTTGGGCATGACTTTGGACGAGGCTCTGCCTGCGGCCGTCGGGGGGGTGATGATGTCCATTGAAGGGCCCGATGCCGACGGCTGCGATGTCGACTTCGACGAACTGGATGCCACGCCCGACGAGGCTCTGCCGGTCGCAGAGGGGGGAGTTGCCTGAGATGGCCTTTTCACTCACCTGGTTGCCGAAAGTCCTCAAGGATGCCGGCCTCAAGGTGGCCGAACAGCCCGGCTGGCAGTTGCGCGGCCATGGCGACGTCGGCCAGATCCGCGGAGTCATGTGCCACCATACCGCCGGGTCGCCCAGCGGCAACATGCCGAGCCTCGGCATCGTCACCAACGGTCGGTCGGACCTCAGTGGTCCGCTGGCCCAACTCTGTCTCGCCCGCGACGGCACTTTCATCGTCGTTGCCGCCGGCCGCGCCTTCCACGCCGGTCCCGGGGAATGGCAAGGCGTCACCACGGGCAACAGCAGCTTCATCGGAATAGAGGCGGAGAACACCGGCCACACCTCCGGACCGAAAGCCGAGTTCCCCTGGCCCGGCGTGCAGATGGACGCCTATGCCAGGGGCTGTGCCGCGATCCTCACGCATATCGGCGCTGATCCGATCATGTGCTGCGGGCACAAGGAGTATCGCAGGCCCAAGGGCTTCAAGTCCGATCCCACATTTGACATGAACGTGTTCCGGCTGGATGTGCGCAACATCATGACCGGCGCCGTGCCACCGCCGGTACTGATCCCGGCCGAGGACCCTGCTCACAGACCGACTCTGCGGCGCCCGGCCGCCGGTCACTTGGTAAAGCTGATCCAGGCCAAGGTCGGGGTGCCGGAGACGGGAGAGTTCGACGGCGTGACGGAGGCGGCCGTTCGGCGGTTCCAGCGCATCCGTGGCTTGGTGCCGGACGGCATTGTTGGTCCCAAAACCTGGGCTGCGATCGACGGAGCCTGACTGGCGCGGAGCGGGTGCCTATCCCCGGCGCCGCGATGATCTGTCGCGATTGCGGGTGCCGAGGATGAGGCGGCGGACCAGCATCGGCATCAGCGACAGCAGCGACAGGCCGGCCAGGGGCAGGATCAGTTCCGGGCGCATCAGGGCCTCGGTGGTGGTGGCCTCCGGAAGTGCCGCGACGGTGGCAATGCCGGCGCCGACGCTCGAGAACACGAACGAGGCCGGCAGGATGCCGATGGATGTCGCCGCGATCATGGTGTGGAACGGGATCGGGAACGCCAGCGGCAGCAGATTGGCGAACCAGGCCGGGATCACCGGCATCAGCCGTATCGCCAGGATGTAATTGAAGGCATTGCGGGCGATCTCGCTCTCCACGGTGGCGAATCGCGGGCCGAGGTAGTGGCGGACCATGGCGGCGAAGATCGGCCGTCCCACCGTAAACACGATGGCCGCGCTGAGGGCGGCGCTGAAGGCGGCGAGCAGACCGCCGAGGGCGGTGCCGAACATGTAGCCGCCGACCACCATCATCGCCGCCGCCAGGGGCACCGGCGACATCTTGGCGATGGTCATGGCCAGCACGAACAGGGCGATGCCGAGGGCCCGGTTGGCGGTTACCCACGCGTTCACCGCCTCGTGGGCACGCCACAGGGCGTTACGAGCGGCCTCATCGAAGTGGGCGACCACTGCGGCGAGCACGACCAAAACCGTGGCTCCGACCGCCGCAGCGATCAGGCGACGTCGCCCCGTGGCCGGGTCAGATCTCGGCATAGTTGTTCGCTGCCCCCTTTGGCCGCACCTCTGCAGCCGTGCTGGCCGGCCGCGGCGTCACCCCTGATTGTCGGCGGTCGCGGCCCGGCGCACAAGCGAAGGCGTCAGCGTCCGCCACCGATCGCACGGCAACCTGGTCATCGCCGCCGTCGCAGCAGGACGGTCGCAGGCCAGGGACGCAGCGCCATCAGGCGGGCGATCGTCCAGGGCCAGGCCGCGCCCTCCCGTACGACATGACGGAGCCAGGGACCGGTGCCGAGGTGCCGGCGGCTGCTGCCCTCGGGCACCGCGCCGTCAGCGTCGATGCCCAGCCAGCGAAAGATCGCCAGGGATCGCCCGAGGTGAAAGGGATCGGTAACGATCACCGCGGTTCGCAGGCCTCGTTCGGTGAAAATCCTCCGGCATCGGCGGGCGCTGCCGATGGTGTTGGCGGCACGGTCTTCCAGGATCATGACGTCCTGGGCCACCCCGGCCGAGCGGGCGATCGACGCCATCACCACGGCTTCGGCCGGCGGGTGCCGGCCAGTGCCCCCGGTCAGGACCAGATGGCGGCCGGCGCCTTGCAGCATCAGCGCCGCCGCATGCCGGGTTCGCCGCTCCAGCGACGGGCTCGGCCGCCCGCCCGGCCACACCGCGGCACCCAGCACGATCACCGCATCATAGGACGCGGCATCTCCTGCCCGCTCCTTGGTCGTCGGGAGAAAAGATGAGGGCTGGACGTCGGCCGGGCCCATCGCCATTTGACCTTCAGCCAGAACTGGGTATCTTTCGTGCATAGCAGGGACCACGGCAAACCCGCCACAGACGCGGGGAGGCAGCGATGAGTGTTCATACCGAAAGCCGGTTCGTGCCGGCTCCGCCGCATATGTTGTTCGATCTGGTGGCCGACGTGGAGCGCTATCCGGCGTTCCTGCCGATGTGGAAGGCGGCCCGCATCCGCAAGCGGGAGAGCGGCGCGGTCTATTACACCGAGCAGCGGGTAGGGATTGGACCGATCAACGAGCGGTTCACCACCCGGACGGTGTTGGGCCGGCCGGCCTGGATCGAGGTGACGTCCAGCGATCGCCTGTTCCGGGAGTTCTTCATCCGCTGGCATTTCGCGCCGGCGGAGGGCGGCTGCCGGGTGGGGGTGGAGTTGTGCTGGCAGGTGCGTTCCCGCCTGCTGCAGCAGGCGATCGATCTGGTACTGCCGAAGACCACTGGCGCCATGATCGGCGCGTTCGAGCATGAGGCCAAGCGCGGCATGATCCTGCAACGGGCCTACGCCACCTGACCACCTCCTCCGAACGCGGAGGGCGGGCGCCGCCTCGGCGCGTAGCTTGGCTTCAGCGCTACAGGAAGCGGACCAAACTCAGCTGGCGGATCCGGGCCATGGTGGTGAGCGAGGCCTCCAGCGCCTGGGCTTGATCGAACAGCCGGGTGATTGCCTCGGTGGGATCGATGTTCTCGATTTCGGCGACGCGGGCGTCGAGAAAGCCGATGAACTTGCGGAAGCGTTCGTTGGCTTCGTCGATCAGCACCCGGTTCAACCCCACCTGCATCTCGACCGCGGCGAGGTTGCCCGGCCGTTCCGGGCCGAAGGGCGGCGTGCCGTCGACGCTGCGGTCGACCGCGCTGTTGAGCAGCCAGATCGCCTGCCCGATGCGCTCCGGGTTCTGGTCGAGCCCGCCGGCCGAGCCGAACGTCCCTTGCGCGATCAGCTTCATCGCCCGGATCGCCTTCTCGAACGCCGGGTCCACCGCGGTGAGGTCGAGGGCGAAGCTCTGCTCCGCGTCGACCCGGTGGCCGCGGGCGACGGTGTCGCCGCGGAACCAAGGCGCCAGTTCGATCGTGGCGGCAACGGGTGCCGGTGTTTCGTCGGTGAGAATGGTCTGGCGGATGGTGATGACGTTGCCAGTGTTGGACGCCACCGTATAGGTGCCGTTGTTGGCGGGGGCGGCGCCGGATACGGTGAAGGCCGAGCCCACCGGGATGGCGGCGAGGCTACCGGGAGTGGCCGCTTCAACGGTCCCATTGGCGGCATTGAACGTCAGGTCGCCCGTGTCCGCATGATCAAGGGTGATATCGCCGGGAGCACTCAGGACGGCCGTGGTGACGGTGGGTTGATCGAGGCCGAGGCGCACCGACCGGATGGTCAGCATGGTGCCGGTGTTCTCGGTCACCGTGAAATTGCCGTTGTTGCTGCCGGTGCCGCCGACGGTGATGGTGGCGCCGACCGGGACGTTGGCGAAGGCATTGACGGTGGAGGCCGAGATGGTGCTTGCGGTTTCGTCGAACGTCAGGTTCCCGGTCGCCGCGTGCCCCAGGGTGAGGCCGGCAAGGTGGGCTTCGCGGGTGGTCGGGACGGTCACCGCCTCTCCATCGACCTGGGCCTGGAAGGCGGCGAGGGTGGTGAGGCCGAAATCCACCGGCCGGGTGGTCACCCGCGATCCGGCCAACAGGTGGCTCCCGTCGACCTCGGTGTTGAGCAGGCCTTGCAGGCCGATCAGGCTCTTGAAGGCCGCGTCCTGGATGGCGGCTACCTTGGTTCGGTCATCGGTGGCGCCGCTGGCATAGTCCAGCAGGGCAAAGCGGAAGTCCTGGATGGTCTTGCGGATGGAAGCCAGGGTGGTCTCGGTCGACTTCAGCTTCAGGTCCATGGTCTGATTGTTGGCGACGAACCGCTGGTGCAGGTCGCGGGTGTTCTCAAGCCGGACCAGCCGGCCGGAATCCCGGGCGATGCCGGCATAGTCCTGGGAGACCTGCCCGCTGCTCACCTGCACCTGCAAGCCGTTGATCCGCCCCTGGGCGCGGAACACGTGGCCCATGAGCTGGTTGGCGGCGGCGAGATCGACGATCCGGGTCATGGTTCGGGTCCTTTCGTCGCCGGGTTGCGGGCGGGCTAGCCGACCGCGCGGTCGAGGGCATCGAACATGCTCTGGATCACGCTGATCACCCGCGCGGCGGCGGCATAGGCGTGCTCGTAGAGGATCAGGTCCGACATTTCTTCGTCCAGGTTCACGCCGCGGATGGCATCCGACTTGGCCTTGAGGCTCTCAACCAGGCTTGAGCGCACCTCGGCCGCGCTGCGGTTGCTGTCAGCTTGGCTCGAGGCGTCGGCGATGAGGGAGGCGGCGTACTGGCTGAAGCTGACGGTGGCCGCACCGAGGTTGCCGGCGCGCGCGAAGCTCTGCGCGCCGCCCACCGCGGCGGCGAGGTCGCGGGCCACGGTATCGTCCCCGATGCTCGCGAAGTACTCTCCGGCGACTCCCTTGGCCGGGTCGAACTGCAGGGCGCCGCGGCTGACCAGGGACGGCTGGGCGCGGATGTCGGCGCGGACACTGAGCGCCCCCGCCACCCGCACGTCCGCCGGCTGCATGCCCATCTGGCGCAGCAGGTTGTCATCACTGGTGATGGTGAAGCTGAGGCTGTCGTCCGAAAGCAGGCGCAGGCGGACGCCGGAACCGTCGGGGATCAGGGTCGCGGTCACCCCGGCATCGGCGGCGTTAATCTTGTCGGCGATGGTCTGGAGGGAATCGCCTGCAACGATCGTGATCGCTTCGGGTGCGGCACCGCCGGCATTGCGAACGGTCAGCGTTTGGTTCGCCGCCGCCTGGAACGATGGACTCAGCACCCGGGAATCGTGGATGTTGTCGATCAGGTTGTCGACGAAGAAGTCATTGAGGCCAAAGAAGTTTGAGAACCCGCGGATCGTGCCGGCGTCGGCCCCGTCGATCCGATAGGTGAGGGTGGCATCCTGAAGGGAGCCGTCTGCGGCTTCGTCCCGGAAAGCCACGAACAGGCCGGGATTGCCGACACTGACGGTCAACCGCCCGTCGGCATCGAATGCAACCGTCCCGCCGCCGTTATTGGTCAGAAACGTTTGAAGGCTGGCTCTTACGGCTTCGATCGTATGGGGACCACCTGTCAGCGTCGTCGCCGCGTGCTGGTTGCCGTTGGCGTCCAACAGCACGACGTTGACGGTGCCATCGATGGTGATGGTCTGGGTGCCGGGCTCGGTGAAAATCCGGGTGCCCTGCATGTCCTGAAGACCGGGGAAGGCGAGGCCGCGGTTATGCACGGCATTCACGGTGTCGCGGAGGTCGGCGGCCAGGGTGTCCAGCGTGCTCTGCAGGTTGGGCAGAATGGAGTCGCGGAGCTCGATCAGGCCCTTGAGCTCGCCTTGCCGGATGCTGCCGGTGATGTCGTTGGCTGGTTCCGCCGCGCCGGCGAAAATGCCGCTGAAGCCGCCGCCGGCGTGGCTGGCGGTCGCGTCGATGTTGGCCGCGGTGAAGTGGGTGAAGGTGGTGGAGACGTTGTCCACCAGCACTTGGCCGCCGGTGGTGAACACCACCACGTCGCCGTCGCCGCGCTTGAACACCCGGATGTCGATCAGTGCCGCCAGCCGGTCCAGGGCCATGTCGCGCTGATCTTCCAGGTCGGCGGTGCCCTGCCGGGTCGCGCTGTTGCGCACGACCTTGTCGTTGAGGTTGGCGATGGTGTCGATCAGGCCATTGATCTCCGCCACCGCCTGGCCGATCCGCAGGTCTGCTTCCAGCCGCAGCTCCTGGACGCCGGCACTCATGTCGCGAAGCTGGCGAGCCACCGCTTCGGCCTGACGCACCAGCTCGCGCTGCTCCAGCGAGCCTTCCGGTGTGGTGGCGAGCGATTCGAACGCCTCCGACAGCCGGGTCAGGCTGTGGCCGAGCGAGCTGTTGTCCTGAGGGGTGCCGAACAGGAACTGGATCCGGTCGTGGAACGGCCGCTGCACATCGATCGCCTGCAGGGCCGACATCTCAGTGCGGACGTTCCGTATCAGGTGCTCGTCCACCCGGCGGGTCAGCGCCGACATCTGCACCCCGGCCCCGGTGCCGGCCAGCACACGGTGCTCCAGGTTGACGATCTTTCGGGAGTAGCCTTCCGTGTTGGCGTTGGCGACGTTGTTGGCAACCGCATTGAGCGCGAGCTGGTTGGTCAGCAGGCCGCTCTGCGCCGTCCGCAACGCCAGGGTGAGATCGCCCGACATGGCTGGGGTTTCCTCTGCGGTCCTAGAGCGACCGGTCGACGGTCACTGCCGGCATGCGGCGCAAGCCGTGGTCGCCATTGGCGACGGCGCCGCGGCTGCCGTAGCCGACGGCCAGCGGAGCGACCTCGCGGACCGCTTCCGCGACCGCGTCCATGAACCGGCGATTGACCGCCACGGCGACGGCGAGGCGCCGCATGTTGCCGTCGGCGGCCTCGGCCAGAGTCTGGCCGCTGCCGGCCAGCGCCTCCCGGTGGAGGGGATCGAGCCGGCGAAAGCCGTCGGTTGCCCGGGCCAGGGCGGCGAGCTTGGCTTCGTAGCTGCGTGCGGCCCGGCCCTTGGCCTCGGCCAGTTCCGGCAAGGCATCGCGTTCCCGTACGTCGAGCGCGGCATCCTCCAAAACGATCAGGTCCACCAAGTGGCGGGCGGCGTCCGTCACTGCGGTGACGAGTCCGGAAACGTCATGCATGGCGGTCATCGCGTCGCTCCTTCGGTTCCGTCTCCGGCCGCTTCCTGGACCGAGAGCAGCTGGCGCACCACCGCATCGGCAAGGCCGATGCCGCCGCCGCCGGCGATCGCCTTGCCGAACTCGGCGGCCAGCATGGACTGCCACATCTCCTCGGCCAAGCCGCCGCCGAACGGCGACTCTGCCTGGGTGTTGGTGAACATCGGCTGAAGCATCTGGCCGATGAACACCGCCTCCAGTTCCGTTGCCACCTCCCGCAGGCGGTCGGGTGAGCGGCTGGTGCCGGCGGTGGGCAGCTTGGGCGCCTGGCCGCGCCAGGCGGCATCGATGGCGGGTGCGGCGAACAGTTCGCTCATCACATCACCTCCAGGTCCGCGTGCAGGGCGCCGGCCGCCTTGATCGCCTGGAGGATGGAGATCAGGTCACGGGGGCCGACGCCGAGAGCATTGAGGCCGTTCACCAGATCCTGCAGGGTTACCCCCTCCTGCACCACCGCGAGGCGCCGGCCCGCTTCGTCATCGATCTCGATGTCAGTGCGGGGCACCACCACTGTCTCCCCCTGCTCGGCGAACGGCTGCGGCTGCGACACCATGGGCGTCTCGGTAATGCGGATGGTGAGGTTGCCCTGGGCAATGGCGACAGTGCTGACCCGCACCTGCTCACCCATCACGATCACCCCCGACTGCTCGTCGATGATCACCCGGGCCAGCTGATCGGGGCGGATGCGCAGCTGTTCGATATCGGTCACCAGGTCGAATACCCGGTCTCCGTAGCGGGGCGGAATGCGTAGCGCCACTGTCGCCGGGTCGGTGGCTTCGGCCGCGCCGACGCCAAGGAAGCTGTTGATCGCCTCGGCGATCCGTCGGGCGGTGGTGAAGTCGGGATTGCGCAGGTTGAGCCGGACCAGGTTGAGCTGGCCGAGCTCGAAGCCGACCTCCCGCTCGATGATGGCACCGCTGGCGATGCGCCCGCTGGTGGGGACGCCGCGGGTGACGGCGGCGGCGTCGCCGCGGGCGGTGAAGCCGGCCACCGCCACCTGCCCCTGGGCCACCGCATAGACCTCGCCGTCGGCTCCCAGCAGCGGTGTGACCAGCAAGGTGCCGCCAAGCAGGCTGTCGGCATCGCCGAGCGCGCTTACCGTCACGTCGATGCGGCTGCCCTGGCGGGCGAAGGGCGGCATCGACGCGGTGACCATGACCGCCGCCACGTTCTTGGAACGGAGCCCCTGTTCGGTCGGCTTGACCCCCAGCCGGTTCAGCATGGAGATAAGGCTCTGCTTGGTGAAGCTGCCGTCGCGGAGGGTGTCGCCGGTGTTGTTGAGTCCGACCACCAGCCCATAGCCCACCAGCTGGTTGTCGCGCACCCCTTCGAAGTTGACGATGTCCTTGATCCGTGAGGCGGCCTCCGCCGCCGTTGCGGCGGCGAGAATGGCGGCCACGCACAGGCACGCGGCAATCATCCGCAGCAGCCGCAGCCGGCGGACGGCGCGCGCCGGGCGCCGGAGGGGTTCGGCCATGCAGACGGGTGGGGCAGGGGTGGTTCTCATGCCATCAAGTCAAGCAAGGGCGGTGCCAAACACGACGCCCGGTGCAGCGGCCGGGCCCAGCGGCCTCCGGGGTCACTGGCGGCTTGAAACCCGGCCGGAGAGGCGCGCCTCGCCCTTCGCCCGGCAAATTCGGATCGTTCCGGTCGGCAAGAACTGCCGCCGGCTGGGTCATGCCAGCCCCTGGGCGGTCCCTCGGGTGGTCGCCGGCGCGGTGAGAAAGGACCCTTGATTCGGCGGATGATGGGCGTAACTCTTAGTAGCAACCTTTATCTGGGTTGATCGCTATGGCGCCGTTATTCCGTTCGTTCGGCTCCTGGTTTCGTGCCTCACCCGATGTCATCGCGGTGACGGCGGCGTCCAACGCCCTCGATGTCCGTGAGTTCAAGCTGTTTGGATTGGCGTACGCGTGGTGGTTCGGCCACGCCGGAACGGATTCCGATGTCGAACGGCCGTTCATGCGCTACCTGTTCACCGAGCAGGCGCCGCTGTGGGTGCGCCATTTCACCCGTGAGGTGCTCAACCGCAAGCGGGAGGGTCGGCTCGACCGGCGTCAGTTCGGCCTGCCGCCGGCACCGCCGCCGATGTCCACCGGTGATGTCATCGACGGTATGCTGCGGGCGCTGCTGTTCGCGCTGTGGTCGGTGGCGATCGGCGCCATCGTCATCGGTGTCCTGAAATAGCCGACGACCGGCGGCTGGCGCGCAAGGTAGCGCCGGCCGCGGTGACTAGCGCTTCAGATCCCGCGCCACCTCGGTCATTTCATCCATGGTCCGGAAGGTGGTTGCCGAGGCGTTGTAGGCGCCCTGGGTCATGATCATGACGGCGAATTCCTGTGCCAGATCGACGTTGGAGAGTTCCCGCGCCGTGACCAGCAGGTCGCCGAAGCCGTTACTGCCGGCGGTTCCGATGCGGGGGGCGCCGGAGGTGGGACCGGGCGCATAGACGTTGCCGTTGCGTGCCTCGAGGCCGTTGACGTTGGCGAAATCGGCCAGCGCCAGCTTGTAGATCGGCTTGGTCATGCCGCTGCCGAACACCCCGATGATGTGCCCGCCGGCGTCGAACCGTATCGAGCGCATCTCGCTGGCCGGGAACCCGTTCCGATTGTAGTTGAAGGCGGTAAAGGTGTCCCCGTACTGGGTGAAGGCGCCGACGTCCAGGGTGAAGCTGGCAGGGGTGCCGCCGGCAATGGTGACCTGGTACTGGGCCGGGCTTTCCAGTGGTCCGTCCGGGCGGAAGACCATTGGCACCGACGGCTCGAAGCTCACCGTCTCGCCCGGTGCCGCATCGGCGGCGAGGCTCCAGGTTCGCGCCTCTTCCTGACGGGTGAACCGGAGGAACAGGTCCCGGCGCTCCCCTGCCGTATCGAACACGTCCACGGCATAGGACTCGCGATGGCCAGGCGGCGCCGTCGCCGGCAGGTTGAGCGCCAGCACCGCCCGGCCGGTGGGCTCACCGGCGTCGGCGAAGGCGAACGAGTCGACCCGGAGCGCCCCCAGCACCCCACCGTTCTCGGGGAAGGCGCCGTCGGGATTGGCCGCCCAGCCTTGGACGAAGTAGCCGTTCTTGTCCACCAGGTAGCCCTGGTTCACCGTGATCGGCTGGCCGTTCAGTACGGCGGCGACGGTATCCGGTGTCGTCGTCATCTCGAAGCGGCCGTCCCGACCGAACAGCGTCTCGCCGCTGCCGTCGACCCGGGTATTGAGCACGAACATGCCGGCTCCGTTGATGGCGACGTCGAGCTGGCGGTCGGTGGTTTCCACCAGTCCCTGGGTCTCGATCCGGGCATAATCCTTGGGCCGCACCCCGCCCAGGTCGGAATGCCAGGTGCCGGAGGGTGCGCCGGTGCCGTGGCCCGGCTGGCTGGACACGGTCTGGCTCAGCACCGTCGCGAAATGCACGTCCGTGCGCTTGTAGCCACCGGTGCGGATGTTGGCGATGTTGGTGCCGATGGCGGCAAGGGCATGGCTTTGTGAGCCCATGCCGAGGACGGCGGGCTGAAAGAAGCCGAAGGTGCTCATGCGCAACTCCGTTGATCATGACGGCCGGGGCTCCGGGTAGGAACGCCGGCACCAGAGTCGTCAAGCAAGGGCGATGCCAATCCTGGATGTGCCGGCGTTCGCACGGTCCCGCCAATTCCGCCCCTTGGGGGCGGCAACACCTGCCGGGTGAGGAAGCGCAATGTGCCGAGATCACCAGGCTCGCTTTACCGTCCGTTTACCCTGCCGGCTCCACCATGTCTTCGGCTTGCGGCGCGGCCGCCCGTGTCGGCCGATCGCGGTCGGCGCGTTCCCATCAACGATCCCGCGGGAGGGGTAATGAGGATTCCTGGTGTCGATCCCCTGCGCGGGGTGTCCAGGTCTGGGCGGCGAGGCACCGCCACGACCGGCGGCAGCAGTTTTTCCGAACGCTTGTCCCGGTTAGCCAACTCCGACGAGAGGCCGGCCTTGACCACGGCGCCGGTCGCCGCTCCGACCTCCTTGCTCGGGCTGCAAGAGGTGGGATCGGCCACCGACAGCCCGGCTCGCCGGCGCGCGATTGCCCATGGCGAGGCGATGCTGGGCGTGCTGGACCAGTTGCGGCTTGCCATTCTGACCGGCAGCCTCTCCGCCGACCGGCTGGCGACGGTGACGAGAGCGATCGACGTCCCCCGGGAGGCGAGCGGTGATCCCCGCCTCGATGAGGTCCTGGAGGCGATTCATCTGCGCGCTTCAGTTGAAATAGAGAAACTCAAACCACGCGCTTGAATCGCGCAAGGCCCTCGGGCCGGCGTTGGCGCCGCAGCTGGTTCTGGTTTAAGATCAGGCTATTAGACTGGGACTTTCAGCCCAATAATTGCTTGCAGGGCGTCCAGCTCGACCATATAGTGCGCGTGCCGGAGCGGCCGGTTGCCGGCGGCAGACAGTGGGGAGAGGCATGAGCATCGTTCTACCCCAGGACTACCGTCCCTCCGAAGACGAGCCGTATATGAACCCGCGGATGCGGGAATATTTCCGGCAACGGCTGTTGCAGTGGCGGGAGGAATTGCTTGAGGAGGCCAGCGAAACGCTGCTTCACCTCCGTGAAGGCGGCAATGCCGAACCGGACATTGCCGATCGCGCGACGACGGAGACCAATCGTGCACTCGAACTCCGCACCCGCGACCGCGCCCGCAAGCTGATCACGAAGATCGACGAAGCCCTGCAGCGGATCGAAGACGGCAGCTACGGCTACTGCGAGGAAACGCAGGAGCCGATCGGCATCTCCCGGCTGGAGGCCCGGCCGATCGCCACCATGACGCTGGAGGCGCAGGAGCGCCACGAGCGGATGGAGCGCACCCACCGCGACGAATAGCCAGCCGTGCGCCGTTGGCGCGGCGTGGCCATACATCCCGGTGCCGTCAGCCGCTTCACGGTGCCTCGGCCGGCTCCGGCAGCGCCAGCCCTGCCAGGGCCGCGCGCAGTTCGGCCATCCCGGACCCGGTGTGGGCACTGGTCACCTGGACCTCCGGGTGGGCGGCGGTGTGGCTTGCCAGCTCGCTGACCGTTGCCGCGGTCACCGACGCCAGCGTGCCGGGGCGCACCTTGTCCGCCTTGGTCAGTACCGCCTGATAGGAGACCGCCGCACTGTCCAGCAAGGTCATGATGCCCCGGTCCACCGCCTTGATGCCGTGGCGGGCATCGATCAGCAGCAGCGCCCGGCGCAGGGGCGGGCGCCCCTTGAGGTAGGCCTGCACCAGGGCGGTCCAGCGTTCCACCCGGTCCTTCGGGGCCTTGGCGAAACCATACCCGGGCAGGTCGGTCAGCATCAGCCGGCTGTCCAGGTCGAAGAAGTTCAGCAGCTGGGTTCGTCCCGGCGTGTTGGAGGTGCGGGCGAGCATCCGCTGCCCCACAAGTGCGTTCACCAGGCTGGATTTACCCACGTTGGAGCGGCCGGCGAAGGCCACTTCCGGCAGCGTTGTTTCGGGGATTTGTTCGAGGGTTGCGGCCGAGATGACGAACCGGCAGGACCGGGCGAACAGCCGGCGACCGGCGTCCAGCCGTTCCGCCGACGCTTCGCCGCCGCTGTCATCCCGGTCCGGAGCCGCCTCGGCATCGTCGCCAGGGCCGACCATCACGACGACGTCGGCTTGAACCCCGGTCCGATCGCGCCCATGCGCCGCATGATCACCCACTGCTGCAGGATCGACAGGATGTTGTTCCAGGTCCAGTAGATCACCAGCCCGGCCGGGAAGTGCGCCAGCATGAAGGTGAACACCACCGGCAGAGCCATGAAGATCTTGGCCTGCAGCGGATCCGGCGGCTGCGGGTTCAGCTTCATCTGCAGCCACATGGTCAGTCCCATGATCAGCGGCCATGCCCCGATCATCAGGAACGTCGGCGGCGACCAGGGGATCAGCCCGAACAGGTTGAAGATGGAGGTGGGGTCCGGCACCGACAGATCATTGATCCAGCCGAAGAACGGCGCGTGCCGCATCTCGATGGTGACGAACAGAACCTTGTACAGGGCAAAGAACACCGGGATTTGGACCAGGATCGGAAGACAGCCGGAGGCGGGGTTGACCTTCTCCCGCTTGTACAGCGCCATCATTTCCTGGTTCAGGCGCTGCTTGTCGTCGGCAAAGCGCTCGCGGAGTTTCATCATCTCCGGGGTCAGCTTGCGCATCTGGCTCATCGCCCGGTATGACTTGTTGGCCAGCGGGAAGAACACCAGCTTGATCAGCACCGTCAGGATGAGGATCGCCACCCCGAAGTTGCCGACGTAGTCGTTGATCCAGACCAGCACATAAAACAGCGGCTTGGTCAGGAAATAGAACCAGCCGAAATCGATGGCCCGGTCGAACCGGACGATATCGTAGCGCTCCGCATAGGCGTCCAGCAGCCGCGCCACCTTGGCACCGGCGAACACCATGCTTTCCCAGCTGCCGCTGGCGCCCGGCGCAATCACGATCCCCTGGCCGATGAAGTCCACCTGGTAGACGTCGGTGGCGCCGGCGAGATGATGCACGAAGCGGGTGTTGACCGTCTGGGTCTGGATCGGGATCAGCGCCGCCAGCCAGTACTTGTCGGTAATGCCGAGCCAGCCGCCGGTGGTGGTGTCGCTGATGACGCCGCGATCGCGCAGATCGCTGTAGCTGAACTCCCGAAGGGTTCCGTTCAGCACCCCGAGCGGACCTTCGTGCAGGATGAAGAAGCCGCTGGTGGGGGGCGTGCCGTGCCGCGACACCAGGGAATACGGGAACAGGGTGACCGCCTCGCCGGTTGCGTTCTCCACCGTCTGGGTCACCCGGAACATGTAGTGCTCGTCCACCGCGATGGTTCGCCGGAAGGTGAGGCCTTCGTCATTGGTCCAGGTGAGGACCACCGGCGCCTCGGGGGTCAGGGTGTCGCGATCGGCCTGCCATACCGCATCGGGACCGGGCAGTGTGATGGGCTGCCCGCCCGCATCCCAGCCGAGTTCGGCGAAATAGGCGTCCGCCGTCCCCTGGGGTGACAACAAGGTGATGTTGGGGCTGTCCGGTGCGATGGTGACCCGGTAGTGGAGGAGCCGAAGATCGTCCAGCCGGGCCCCCACCAACGAGATCGACCCCTCGAGGCTCGGCGTGCGGATGGGGATGCGGGGCACCTGGGCCAGCACGCGCTCGCGCGTTTCGACCCCCGGCGGGGCCATCGCCGGCCGCTCCACCCCGGGCGGCGTCGGCGCCACCCCGGGGGTGGCCGGTGCCCGCGGTGCCGGGATGGTGTCCTCCACCATCGGGCGGGACGGATCCTCCGGGGGCACCTCCGGTGGAGGATAAAGGAGGTTGTAGACATAGTCGAAGCCGAGAAGGATGACGATCGACAGCACGATCGCGATGATCAGGTTCTTGTGGTCGGTCATTGGACCGTGGCCTCGTCGTCTCGTCGTCCGGGAAGCCGGTCTGCCGCCGGCACTGGGTCATGGCCGGAACCACCCCAGGGATGGCAGCGGCCGAGGCGTCTGAGCGCAAGCCAACTGCCGCGAATGGCACCGAAGCGGTCGATCGCCTCCAGCGCATAGGCGGAACACGTGGGTTGGAACCGGCACACCGCCGGCAGCACCGGCGACAGCAGGTACCTGTAGCCGTAGATCACCCCCCGTGCCAGAGCCTGTCCAGGGTTCATCGCCGCTCGACCGTCTTGTCGTGGTGCGACCGCGGTCCGCGCCAGGCGCGAAGCCGCTGAAGCGCCAGCTCCAGATCATTCAACAGTGCCCCGAACGGCCGGTCGACCGTGGCCGCCCGTCCGATCAGCACGTAGTCATACCCATCGGCGGCCAGCCGGGGAAGAACCGCCTCGGCCGCCGCGCGAAGCCGACGCCGGACGCGGTTCCGCACCACCGCCTTGCCGACCTTGCGGCTGGCGGTGATGCCATAGCGGATGCCGCCGGAATCCCCGTCGCCGCCGCGCCGGCGGACCTGCACCACGACCCCCGGAGCGGCGAACCGCCGACCCGCCTTGGCCACGCCGAGATAATCGGAGCGTCGCTTGAGCCGGAACACCGGCAGCCGCTCGCATCCGTTCGGGCGAAGCTCAGGCGGAGAGACGCTTGCGCCCTTTGCGACGCCGATTGGCGATGACGCGACGGCCGCCGACGGTCGCCATACGCGCACGAAACCCGTGGCGCCGCTTGCGGACGATGACGCTGGGCTGATAAGTGCGTTTCACGTGTTGGCTCCCGGTCGTCGGTAGAGGGGCTGTATACGGGCTCGCCCCGGGCAAGTCAACGTCGCCCGCCGCACCCTTCAAGGCAATCGCGTTTGGGCCACCGCTAAGATGGTGCAGAGCCCGCCGTCGCTCCAGCCGGTGTGTTTGATCTTGCCGCGCTGGAGACGATGTCCCGGCAGGGGCGGCGGATGTCCAGGCCGGATGGGCGGACGGCGAGCCGAGCGACGTCGTGATGCACCCCGACGCCGTGCCGCTTGATGGTGTCCCTTCCCCGCGGCGCCGGGACCGTTTCGATTGTCACGTGGCCGTAACGTGGGGTATCATTTCGCGTTACTTCGATCAAGGGAGGGTACCGCCATGAGCCTGGACGATAGGATCGAGACACTGAAAGCCAAGCATCGTGCTCTCGAGGCCGCCATCGAACAGGAAGACAACCGGCCGTGGCCGGACGAACTGGAAATCCACAGGCTCAAGAAGCAGAAGCTGCTGATCAAGGATGAGATCGCCAGCTTGGCCGCCCAGGCGGCCAGCGCAGCCACCGCCTGATCCGAACCGCACCGTCCTTCGCTTTGACCCGCGGCCTGCGGCGCTTGGCGCGGCGCCGCTGGCCAACGATCGGAGGCGACGCCGCTGCCCGGCGACGCCCAACGTATGGGACTGATCCCGCCCGCGAGGCGCGCGGGCGCCAACTCTTCCATCACCGCTCCAAGCGACCGCGCGCCCGAAGCGGCTAACGGCCATCGCCTTTCAGGGGGGCCGCCGGGGGGCCCGCTGCCCGAATCGCCGGGTTGTCCGGATGACAGGTTCAGTGCGCGGTCCGCTGGCCCCTGCCGTCCGCAGGGGTGCCGCGTGCGGCCGACGCGCGTCGATCCCGGGCCGGATATCGAACGCGGCGCCTACACCAGGTATGGGGTCTTGTAGCTCTCCAGCACTTTGATGTAGTTGGCGCGCTCGAAGGCGCTGGGGTCGGCAACCTTCTGCTGGCTCATCGAGCCCTTCATCTGGGCGACCGAGGCGTAGTCCCGCCGCTCCATCCACCTTTCGAGGTCGTCGACCAGGGTCTTGGCGTAGCCGGCACCATGACGCAGCAACGCCGAGGTGGTCATCACCGCGTCGGCTCCGGCCATCAGATACTTGACCACCTCGGTCCCCGTCTGGACGCCGCGGGTGGCGGCCAGGGAACAGTTGAGCCGGCCGTGCAGCACGGCGATCCACAACAGCGGCAGCCGGATCTCGCTGGGTGCGCTGAGCTCCAGATTGGGCATTACCTCCAGGGCGTCGAGGTCGAAATCCGGCTGGTAGAAGCGGTTGAACAGGACCAGACCGTCGGCACCGTCGTCGACAAAACGTCTGGCCATTTCGCCGATGGAGCTGAAGAACGGGCTCATCTTGACCGCCACCGGGATGGCGACGGCACCTTTGACCTTGCGCACCACCTGGAGGTAGCGCTCCTCCACCTCCCGCCCGCTCAGGCTGATGTCGGCCGGGATGTAGAAGATGTTGAGCTCGAGCGCCCTGGCTCCGGCTGACTGGATGTCCTTGGCATACTCCGTCCAGCCCTTGTCGGAGATGCCATTGAGGCTGCCGATGATGGGGATATCGCAGGATTCGGAGGCCTGGCGGACCAGGTTCAGGTATTTCTCCGGTCCCACGTGATAGTCCTCGACCGCCGGGAAATAGCTCAAGGATTCGGCGAACCGATCGGCGCCCTGATCGATCAGGTAGTCGAAGGACTCATTCTCGTAACGGATCTGCTCCTCGAACAGGGAGAACAACACCACCGCGGCGGCGCCGCCATCCTCCAGCCGCTTGATCCCGTCGAGGGTGGCGGATAGCGGGCCGGCGGACGCAACCACCGGGTGCTTGAGGTCCATGCCAAGGTAGGTTGTCTTCAAGTCCATCTCGTCCTCCCGCTCATAGCGCCTGCACTCGCCCCCGAGTGCCGGGGCTCGGCTTGTCAGTCCCTATCCCGATGGTGCCTCGGCTCCTCAGCCCCGACCCGTGGCCGCCATCTCCTCATACAGCTTCCACTTCTGATCGATCCCGCGCTGCGCCATGTCCATCAGCATGTCCGCTTCCTTGGGATTGGTGCGGTACAGCATGCGGTAGCGCAACTCGTGTTCGGCATACTCCTTCACCTTGATGGTGGGCCGCGGCGAATCCAGCGAGAACGGATTTTCGCCGGCCAGCCGGACATCCGGATTGTAGCGCATCAGCGGCCAATGGCCGCAATGCACGGCGCGACTCTGCTGGTCAAGGCCATGCTGCATGTTGATGCCATGGGCGATGCAGTGGCTGTAGGCGAGGATCAGGGATGGCCCCGAATAGGCCTCGGCTTCGCGGAAGGCGAGCAGGGTCTGCTGCGGGTTGGCGCCCATCGCCACGCGGGCGACGTAGACGTTGCCGTAGGAGATCGCCTGCAACGCCAAGTCTTTCTTGCCGACCTGCTTGCCGGCGTTGGCGAACTTGGCGACGGCACCGATCGGAGTCGACTTGGACGCCTGGCCGCCGGTGTTGGAATAAACTTCGGTGTCGAGGACCAGAATATTGACGTCGCGACCGCTGGCCAGGACATGGTCCACCCCCGACGAGCCGATATCATACGCCCAGCCGTCGCCGCCCAGCAGCCACACGCTGCGTCGGACGAACTGTTCGGCGATGGAGAGCAGGTGCTTGGTTGCCGGGCCGTCGAGGGCGACCAGCCGCTTCTTCAGTTCGGCCACCCGTTCCCGCTGCCGGCGGATCTGGGTCTCGGTGATCTGCGGCGCGTTGATCAGCGCATCCACCAGCTCGTCGCCAAGCTCCGCCTCCAGCGATTTCAGCAGCCGGGCGGCCTCGCGAAGCTGCATGTCGGTGGCCAAGCGCATGCCGAACCCGAACTCGGCATTGTCCTCGAACAGCGAGTTTGCCCACGACGGCCCCCGTCCTTCGTGGTTCACCGTCCACGGGGTGGTGGGCAGGTTGCCGCCATAGATCGAGGAACAACCGGTGGCATTGGCCACCATCAGTCGGTCACCGAACAACTGGGACAGCAGCTTGACATACGGCGTCTCGCCGCAGCCAGCACAGGCCCCGGAGAACTCGAAGAGCGGCTCCAGGAACTGGGTGCCGCGCACGGTGGAGAAGTCGACCCGCGAGCGGTCGTTGACCGGCAGCGTTTCGAAGAAGCTGATGCTCTCTTTTTCGCCGGCCAGCACTGGCTCCTTCCAGCCCATGTTGATGGCCTTTTTGCCGGTCTCCTCCTTGGATTTGGCCGGACAGACCTCGACGCAGAGGGTGCAGCCGGTGCAGTCCTCCACGTAAATCTGCAAGGTGTAGCGGGTTTCCGGAAAGCCACGGATGTCGATGGGAGCGGACTTGAAGGTCTCTGGTGCACCTTCCAGCAGACTCTGATTGTAGACCTTGGACCGGATTACGCCGTGCGGACAGACGAAGCTGCAGTTGCCGCACTGGATGCAGATGTCCGGCTCCCAGATCGGGACGAAGGATGAGATGTTGCGCTTCTCCCACTTGGTGGTGCCGCTCGGGAAGGTGCCGTCCACAGGCAGTGCGCTCACCGGCAGCTCGTCGCCGCGGCCGGCCATCATCATCGCGGTGACCTTCTGCACAAAATCCGGGGCTTCCGGCGGCACCACCCGGGCCATCTCGATCGTACTGGTGACGGTGTCCGGGACCTCCAATTCGTAAAGATGGGCGATGGTGTGGTCGACCGCGTCGAAATTCTTGCGCACCACCTCCTCGCCCTTGATGCCGTACGTCTTTTCGATCGACTTCTTGATCTTGGCGATGGCCTGGTCTCGTGGCATCACACCGGAGATGGCGAAGAAACAGGTCTGCATGATCGTGTTGGTGCGCGATCCCATCCCGGCTTCACGGGCCACCTGGGCGCCATCGATGATGAACAGCTTCAGCTTCTTGTCGATGATCTGCTGCTGCACGTTCCGCGGCAGCTTCGACCACACTTCTTTTTGACCGTAAGGGCTGTTGAGAAGAACGGTAGCACCCGGTGCGGCATGGGCCAGCACGTCCATCTTTTCGATGAAATTGAACTGATGGCAGCCGATGAAGTTGGCGGTATCGATCAGATAGGTGGAGCGGATCGGCTTGCGGCCGAACCGGACATGGGAGACCGTCTGCGACCCGGATTTCTTGGAATCATAGACAAAGTAGCCCTGGGCATAGAACTCCGGATCCTCGCCGATGATCTTGATGGTATTCTTGTTGGCGCCCACCGTGCCGTCCGCGCCCAGTCCATAAAACATCGCCCGGAACACGTCCTCCCCCTCGGTGGAGAACGACGGATCGTAGTCGAGGCTGGAATGACTGACGTCGTCGACGATCCCGACGGTGAAGTGGTTTTTCGGCTTGTCCTTGGCGAGTTCGTCGAACACCGCCTTGATCATGCCCGGCGAAAACTCCTTGGAGGACAACCCGTACCGCCCGCCGATCACCCGCGGCAGTCGGCTGCCCGACCAGGTTCCGTCGGCGGCGGCCTCGGCCAGGGCCACGGTCACGTCCTGGTACAGCGGCTCGCCGGTGCTGCCGGGCTCCTTGGTCCGATCGAGCACGGCAACGGCGCGGACCGACGGCGGCAGGGCCGCGAAGAAATGCCGGGCCGAGAACGGACGGTACAGGTGGATCTGGACAACGCCCACCGATTCTCCCCGCTCCGACAGGAACTCCACGGTCTCCCGCGCCGCTTCCGCGCCGGAGCCCATCAGCACGATCACCCGCTCGGCGTCGGGGGCCCCGAAATACTCGAACAGACGGTAGCGCCGTCCGGTCAGGTCGCCGAACTTCTCCATCGTCGCCTCGACGATCCCGGGCACCGCCGCATAGAAGGGGGAACAGGCTTCCCGTCCCTGGAAGTAGACGTCGGGGTTCTGGGCGGTGCCGCGTATGAACGGGTTGTCCGGGTTGAGGGCGCGACGGCGATGGGCCAGCACCAGGTCATCGTCGATCATCGCCCGCAGCACGTCGTCCGGCAGCAGCGTCACCTTGTTCACTTCGTGCGAGGTGCGGAAGCCGTCGAAGAAGTGGATGAACGGCACCCGCGCCTGGAGCGTCGCCGCCTGGGCGATCAGCGCCATGTCGTGGGCTTCCTGGACCGAACTGGAGGCGAGCTGGGCAAAGCCGGTGGGACGGACCGCCATCACGTCGGCCTGGTCGCCGAAGATCGAAAGCCCGTGGGTGGCCAGCGCCCGGGCGGCGACATGGAAGACGCAGGCGGTCAGCTCGCCGGCGATCTTGTACATGTTGGGGATCATCAGCATGAGCCCCTGGGAAGCGGTGAAGGTGGTGGTGAGCGCGCCTGCCTGCAGCGCGCCGTGCACCGCCCCGGCAGCGCCTGCCTCGCTCTGCATCGCCACCACATCGGGGACATTGCCCCAAATGTTGGTGCGTCCCTCGCTGGTCCACTGATCGGCAAGTTCGGCCATCGTCGACGACGGCGTGATCGGATAGATCGCGCAGACTTCGTTCAGCCGGAATGCCACATCGGCCGCGGCTTCATTGCCATCGATCGTGGTTACCTTTGCTTCGGCCATATCGTCCTCCACCGCCCAGCCGGGACGGGCCCTTGTCGAGCCCGTCCGTGGTGCTTACGGGCACCTGTTATCGATTATTGTGAGTCCCGTGATGATCGTTTCTCGCCGGCAGCCTCAGGTCTTGGCCTCCGGCTCCGGAATCATTTGAATCGCGTGGCACGGACACTGCTCGAAGCAGATGGCGCATCCGGTACACAGGTCGTAGTTGTACCGATAACGCTTGCCGGGCCCGAGCTTGATGATCGCGTCCTCCGGGCAGGCGCCGTAACAGCCGTCACATTCGAAGCAGTTGCCACACGACAGGCAGCGCTTGGCTTCGTAGCTGGCATCCTTTTCGTTGAGGCCCGCCAGCACCTCATCGAAGCTGGTGCGCCGCTTGAGCAGGTCCAGATGGCCCTGGGGTCGTTGCGCCGCGTCGGTGTAGAACCACAGGTGCAGCTTCTCGAAGCTGGCGATGTCGGGCTTCGGTGGCTTCTGGTAGGTGGCGCCCCGCAGGTAGGCATCGATGCTGCGCGCGGCCCGCTTGCCGTGGCCGACCCCGATGGTCACGGTGCGCTCCGACGGAACCATGTCGCCGCCGGCGAACACGCCCTCGGCCCCGGTCATCATGTTCTCGTTGACGATCACCGTGCCGTCGTTCTGGAACTCGATGCCCGGCACCCGGCGCAGGAACGCGGTGTCGGTATCCTGGCCGAGAGCCAGGATCAGGTCGTCGGCCTCCAGCGTCTCCATCTCCCCGGTCGGGCGAGGCCGTCCGGTCTCAGGATCCACCTCCATCACTTCCACCTGGAAGCTGGACTGCTCGATGGACTTGATGGTCCGCAGCCAGTGGATCTTGACCCCTTCCTCCTCCGCTTCGGTGGCTTCAAAGTCGTGGGCCGGCATGTGGGCGCGGTCGCGGCGGTAGATGATCATCGGCTCGTAGCCGAGCCGCATGGCGGTGCGCGCCGCGTCCATCGCGGTGTTGCCGCCGCCGTAGATGGCGACCCGACGGCCGAGCTTGACGCCCTCGCCCGTTTCCACCCCCTTGAGGAAGCTCACAGCATCCATAATGCGACCGGCGTCCCGCGAAGGGATGTCGATTTTCTTGGACAAATGGGCGCCGACCGCGACGAACACGGCGTCGAAGCCGCCCTCGGCTTTCTCGGCGGCCAAGTCCTCCACCTTGTGGTTGAGCGTGATGGTCACGCCCATCCGCTCGATCCGGCTGATTTCGCCATCGAGGATGTTGCGGGGCAGGCGATAGGCGGGAATGCCGAAATGCATCATGCCGCCGGCCATCGGCCCGGCGTCCCGGATCTCGACCGTATGGCCCATCATCGTCAGGTGATGCGCCGCCGAGAGGCCGCTCGGCCCGGCCCCGACGACCAGGACCCGCTTGCCGGATCGGGGTGCCCGCAACTCCGGCACCCATTCTTCCTCCAGCGCCTTGTCGCCGAGGAAACGTTCCACCGCATGAATGCTGATGGTGGCGTCGAGCTGGCTGCGGTTGCAGGCGTCCTCGCACGGGTGGTAACAGACCCGGCCGTGTACCGCCGGCAGCGGATTGTCCTGAAGGATGGTGTCCCACGCTTCGCGGAATCGGCCCTCCTGGGTATACGCGAGCCACGCCTGGATGTTCTCGCCGGCGGGACAGGCGTTGTTACAGGGCGGCAGGAGGTCGACATACACCGGCCGCTGAGTCCGGGCCGGACCGATATGCCGCCGACGCGCCAGATCGGGAGGGGTGGTGAGGTCGGGTGGATAGCTCATTGTGGGATTCTCTCCTCCGGGTGTGGCATTGGACGGCGTGTCAGGCCGCGCCGGTGCGGCCATCGCGAGATGGCGTTGAGGCCCCGCCGCACGTCAGGGCTCAGGGCTCGGAAAAGGCCAAGCGACACGGCAGACCCGCGCACCGGGACCACCCGCGCTGTGGACAGAGTTGCAGCCGAGACCACGACGCACGGGGGGCTGCCGCCACCGCCGAAGGCTCAAAGAGACTCCCGCGCAACCGACGCGCGGCGTTGGTCCTCCCCCCTCCAGACTGCTCAACCAAGTTATTGTTTTCACGGCTCGGCTCCGTTAACGATGAGCATACCCCTCCGGCGGCGGGTAGACAAGGCAACTCGGGCCCAACAGCACGCAACCGGGGCCCCAATTCTCCGCAACCCCAACAGGGCTTCTCGCCCGGACCGCCGGCCCGTGATCGAGCCGGACCCTTCCTTTGCGCGAACCGTGGCCGTAAACATCCCGGCATCGCCGCCGTCCGGGCGGCCCCGTGCGGGAGGGAGGTGCTGCGGTGACGGGTGAGCTGGTGCATGTAGTGGTGGCGGCGGTCCTGTTCGTCGGTAGCCATTTCCTGCTGTCGTGCGCACCGGTCCGAAGCCGGCTGGTGGCAAAGCTGGGGGAGAAGCCGTTCCAGGGCGCCTATTCGCTGATCGCCCTGGTGCTGATCGTCTGGCTCGCCATGGCCTACAACGCGGCACCGTTCGTCGCGGTCTGGTGGCCGCCGGTCGGTCTCCAGCACGTCTCACTTACCGTGATGGTGCTGGCTTCGATCCTGGTGGTGGGTGCGATCACGACGCCCAGCCCCACCGCCGCCGGGACCGACGCCGAGAGCCTGGCCGCGCGCGGTCCTGTCGGCCTCGGTCGCATCACCCGGCATCCGATGATGTGGGGCATCGGCCTTTGGGGCATCTCCCACCTGCTCGCCAACGGCGATGCGGCGGGCATGATCCTGTTCGGCAGCCTGACGCTGCTGGCGCTGGCCGGGCCGCTGGCGATAGACGCGAAGCGGCGCGCCGCGCTCGGTCCGGTGTGGGAGAGCTATGCCCGGCAGACCTCCTACCTGCCCTTCGCCGCCATCGCCGCCGGGCGCACCCGCCTGGTGTTTGCCGAGATTGGCTGGTGGCGTGTCGGGCTCGGCATCATCGTCTACATCGCGTTGCTGGCGCTGCATCCGCTGCTGTTCGGGGTGGCTCCCTGGCCGATGTAGGGCCGCTTCGGGGCTCAGGGGGGCAGGCTCAGGGGGCAGCCGGCGCGGCGGTGACGGCAACGGCCCCTGCGGTATCAGGCAACGTGAACAGTTCCTGCGGCCGAGCCACCCCCCGCAGGGCATGGAAGCCGAGGGAGATCAGCGGCCGTCGCGCCACCCGGGCCACGGCCTCGGAGATCAGCACCGGCCGGCCGACGGCCTTGCACAAGGCTTCGATGCGAGCCGCCTCATTGGCGGCCGCCCCGATCACGGTAAACTCCAGACGGGCCGGCACCCCGATGTTGCCGTACAGCACGTCGCCCAGGTGCAGGCCGATGCCGAAGCCGATCTGCGGCGCGCCGGCGGCGGCACGCACCGCGTTCACGGCCGCCACCCGGCCGGCCGCATCGGCCGCGGCGTCGATCGCGGTGTTGCAGGCCCGGACATGCTGGGCGCACCGTTCCGGGCGCTCGACCACGGCGCCGATCGGAAAGATGGCCAGCGCCGCATCGCCGATGAAGCGAAGCACCTCGCCACCGTGGTCCAGCACCGCGCCGGCCATGCACTCGAAATAATCGTTGAGCAACGCCAGGAACACGCTTCGCGGCATCCGGTCGGCAAGCGCGGTGGAGCCGCGCAGGTCGCTGAACCAGATCACCGCGTGAATGTCCTCACCGTCGCCGCGGCGTATCCGCCCCTCCAAGACCCGGCGGCCGGAATGGCGGCCGAGGTAGGTATCCAGGATGGTGCGCGCGGTCGAGCGTAGGGCATGGCATTCCATCAGCCGGGCCAGCACCGGCAGGGCCTCGTCGATGGTCGCGAGGTCGGCCACGGTGAAGCCGCCGGGACGGTCGGCCGCCAGCGTCACGGCGTTGATGGCACCGTCGGCGAAGGTGAGCGGCCACGCCGCGTAGTCGGTCGCACCGTCGGCTTTGAGGTCGGCGAGGATGGGGAAGTCAAGGGGCGGGTTCGGGCCCTCCAGCCGGCGGCGGACACCGCCGGCGCCCTCGAAGATCGCCGCATACGGGCTCGCCAGATAGCGCTCGGTGCGGAGGATCTCCGGGGTCGGCAGGAACTCCTCCACCTCGGGCCGGTCGTGTCGCCAAGTGAAGGTGGAGCCGAGGTATTGCGGATGCAGTGTGCGGATGGTGACGCCGAGCCGCCACACCGGGAGTCCGAGCGCAACCATCTTCTGTCCCAAGCGCAGCACCAGATCCTTCGGCTCACGGATCGACCAGCCTTCGCCGAGAAGCCAGGCGACCAGGGGATTGGCCGAGGGCAGCGCCGGGGTCGAGGCTGCCGGAACAACGGGGGAGACATCCATCGGTCGGCTGATCCGGCTTGCAGTGTCATGGTTCGGTGACGGTGGGGGCGGCTCCGGCATTAGCGGTTCCGCCACCACGTCCGCATATACCATGGGCGTGCGGCCGTTCCCGCGCCAGTCCGGGGAGAGGGGCCGCCGTGTTGCCGTGTTGACGACGGGGAGAAGGCCGAAATGCCGGTCATCGAAGAGATCGCCGCATTGCATCAGGATATGGCGCGCTGGCGCCACGATTTGCACGCCCATCCGGAGACCGCGTTCGCCGAGCGGCGGACTGCCGACGTGGTGGCGACCCGGCTCAAGAGCTTCGGCATAGAGGTGGACCGCGGCCTGGCCGGCACCGGCGTCGTCGGCACCCTGCACCATGGCCACGGCGCCGCCATCGCGCTCCGTGCCGACATGGACGCACTGCCGATGACCGAGGCCAACACGTTTGCCCACCGCTCGCGCCACCCCGGCCGGATGCACGCCTGCGGCCACGACGGCCACACCGCCATGCTGCTGGGCGCCGCCCGCTATCTGGCGGAGACCCGCCGCTTCCACGGCACCGTGCATTTCATCTTCCAGCCGGCGGAGGAAGGGGAGGGCGGCGGCAAGCGGATGGTCGAAGAAGGTCTGTTCCGCCGCTTCCCGGTGCATGCGGTCTACGGCATGCACAACTGGCCCGGGCTCGGGGTCGGCCGCTTCGCCGTCCGACCCGGCCCGATGATGGCGGCATTCGACATCTTCGAGATCACCGTGACCGGCAAGGGCAGCCACGGCGCCATGCCGCATCAGGGGATCGACCCGATCGTCTGCGGTGCCGCCATCGTCGGCGCACTGCAGACGGTGGTGAGCCGATTCACCGATCCGCTGGATGCCGCCGTGGTCTCGGTCACCCGGTTCCATGCCGGCGAGGCGTGGAACGCCATCCCGGACCGCGCGGTGCTGGCCGGCACCGCCCGGGCCCTCTCCAAGGAGGTGCGCAACGCCACCGAAGCGGCGGTCCGGCGGATCGCCGCGACCACCGCGGAAGCCTACGGTGCCCATGCCGAGGTGCACTACGACCAGCGCTATCCCGCCACGGTCAACCATGCGGCCGAGGTGGAGCGGGCGGCGCGGGCCGCCGCGCTGGTGGTCGGCGCCGAGCACGTCGACCGCGATCCGACGCCCAGCATGGGTGCGGAAGATTTCGCCTACATGCTGGCCGAGCGGCCGGGCTGCTACATCTGGGTCGGCAACGGCCCCACCGATGGCGGCCGCAACCTGCACAGCCCGCACTACGATTTCAATGACGCCATCCTGTCCATCGGCGCCAGCTACTGGGCAAGGCTGGCGGAGAGCGTGCTCTCCGGCACATCGGAGACGTCGACGTTCTTGTAACGTTCCGGCCTGCGTCGTAGGATGGGCGATGGCCGAGAGCAGACCTCCGCCGCCGCCGCGCCGGGGTCGCGGCGCGATCACCAACCAAACCGGCCGGTTCGAGCCCATGACGCGCGAGCGCGTGGACGACGGCTGGGACCTCGGTGACGGTGAACCACCGCCTCGGCTCGACACCGTGGTCACCGTCGAGCGGGCCCGCACCATCATCGCCCGCAACCAGTCGCCCGACATCGGCTTCGAGCAGTCGATCAATCCGTACCGGGGCTGCGAGCACGGCTGCGTCTACTGCTATGCGCGGCCCAGCCATGCATACCTGGGGCTGTCGCCGGGGCTCGACTTCGAGACCCGCCTCACCGTCAAGGCCAACGCGGCCGAGGTTCTGGAGCGGGAACTGAGGGCCCCCGGGTACCGGCCGCGACCCATCATGCTGGGCGCCAATACCGATCCCTATCAGCCGGTCGAGCGGCGCCGTGGGATCACCCGGGCCGTGTTGCAGGTGCTGGCTGCGTTCCGCCATCCGGTGATGGTTACCACCAAGTCGGCGCTGGTCACCCGCGACATCGACGTCCTGGGGCCGATGGGTGCCGGGCGGCTGGCCTCCGTCGGGATATCCCTCACCACCCTCGATCGCGGGCTCGCCCGCACCCTGGAACCTCGGGCCACCACCCCGGCCGGGCGGCTCGACGCGATCCGGGCGCTCAGCGAAGCCGGCGTGCCGGTGACGGTCCTGGCCTCACCGATGATCCCGTTCATCAACGACCACGAGCTGGAACGCATCCTGACGGCGGGGCGAGAGGCGGGCGCGGTGCGCGCCGCCTGGATTCTGATCCGGCTGCCCCTGGAGGTGGCGCCGCTGTTCCGCGAGTGGCTGGACGCGCACCGCCCGGACGGTGCCGAGCGTGTGCTGGCGCGCATCCGCGACAGCCACGGCGGCGCGCTGTACCGGTCCCGGTTCGGCGCGCGGATGACCGGCACCGGTGCCTATGCCGCGCTGCTGGCGGAGCGCTTCCGCCTGGCCTGCCGTCGTCTCGGCCTCAACCGCCTATACGACGGCG
>REES01000098.1 GCA_007694935.1 Rhodospirillales bacterium | reverse complement strand
AATCGTGGTCAACGCTGTTGGTGTCGCCTTCATGGTTTCCTCCGTCGGTTTGACTACGAGACTATGTCGTCATGCCCACCTTCGCCCGCCGCAGCAGCATCGAGTTGCCGATCACCGACAGCGAACTCGCGGTCATGGCGATCACGCCCACCATCGGGTGCAGCAGGCCGATGGCGGCGATCGGAATGGCCGCGCCGTTGTAAAGCCATGCCCAGAACAGATTCTGGACGATCTTGCGGAAGGTCGCGCGGGACAGCCGCATCGCCTCCACCACCTTCGGCAATTCGCCCGTGACCAGCGTGACGTCGGCCGCTTCGATGGCCACGTCGGCGCCGGCCCCGATGGCGATGCCCACGTCGGCCTGTTTCAGCGCCGGGGCATCGTTGATGCCGTCACCGACCATCGCGACCTTGCGGTCGGAGGATTGCTGCAGGTCGCGGATCACGTCGACCTTGCCTTCCGGCAGGACCCCGGCGCGCACATCGTCGATGCCCACCTGCTCGGCGACATGGCGGGCGGTCCGCTCATTGTCGCCCGTCACCATCGCAACCCGGATGCCCAGCGCATGCAACGCCTCGATCGCGGGTTTTGAATCCTCCTTCACGGTATCGGCCACCGCCACGAGACCGGCCGCGCGGTCATCCACGGCGACCAGCATGACGGTCTTGCCGGCCTCTTCCAGTGACCGGATCGTCTCCTCCAAATCCGAGGAATCGATGTCGTGGCGCTGCAACAGCTCCCGACTGCCGACGCGGACCGTCCGGCCTTCGGTCTGTCCCTGAACGCCAAGCCCGCTCATGGCCTTGAAGTCCTTCACCTGCGACACCGTCAACCCGCGTTCCTCCGCGCCGGCAACGACGGCTTCCCCCAGCGGATGCTCCGACCCGGACTCCACCGCGGCGGCCGCCTGCAGTACGTCGTCCTCGGAAAAGCCCTCCGCGGCGACGACATCCGTAAGCGATGGTTCGCCGCGGGTGATTGTCCCGGTCTTGTCCAGCACCACGATTCCCACCTCCCTGAGCGACTGGATCGCCGCGCCGGAGCGGATCAGCACGCCGCGTTCGGCACCCATGCCGGAGCCGACCATCAGGGCCGTCGGCGTGGCGAGGCCAAGGGCGCACGGGCAGGCGATCACCAGCACGGCAATGGCGGCCAGAATGGCGAGAATCAAATCAGGCCGGGTGGCGTCGACCCACGGCAGGAACGTCTCACCCCATTCCAGGATCGGGCGCAGAGTGTCCGGGAACGATAGCCAAGCCACGAAGCTCACCGCCGCGATCACCATCACGGCGGGCACGAAGCGGGCGATCAGCTTGTCGGCCAGTTCCTGGACCGGCACCTTGGAGCTCTGCGCCTCCTCCACAAGGCTGATCACCTGGGCAAGGAAGGTGTCGGCGCCGATGCGGGTGGCGCGGACCTTGAGCAGTCCTTCGGTGTTGATGGTCGCCCCGATCACGGAATCGCCGGGTCCCTTGGCCACCGGCACCGACTCGCCGGTGGCGATCGATTCGTCCAGGTGACTGGTGCCGTCGACGATTTCGCCGTCGGTGGGGACCTTGGCGCCGGGGCGCACGACCATCAGGTCCCCCTCGCGAAGTTCGGAGACCGGGATCTCCTCCTCCCGGTCGTCGCGCAGCACGGTGGCGGTCTTGGCGCCCATTTCCACCAGCTTCCGGATGGCGTCGGAGGCGCGCCCCTTGGCGCGGGCCTCCAGGTAGCGGCCGATCAGGTGGAACGTCATGATCGTGGCCGCCATTTCGATGAACGACACCATCGGGTACACGAACCCGACCAGCCCGATCAGGTAGGGCGGCAGGCTGCCCATGGAGATCAGCACATCCATGTTGGCGGTGCGGTTGGTGAGCGACCGCCAAGCCGACCGGTGGGTCGCCCAGCCGCCGAACAGGAACACGACCGGGAAGGCGAGGACGGCGATGATCGCGAGATATCCCGGCACCGGCACCCAGAGCATGTGCACCATCATCAGGACCATGATGACGATGGTCGGCACCGCCGCGAGCCACACCCGCTTCCACGCCGTCGCCAAGTAGCGCTGCTCGGCTTCAGCCGCACCGTCGCCACGGGCTTGCTCGTGTCCCGGCGCCTCCATGCCCGCGACGTCGTAGCCGGCGCGCTCGATGCTGTCCCGGATCGCGGCCGGCTCCACGGCCGACGGATCGAAACGCACCTTGACCTGATGATTGGAAATGTTGGTGCCGACCTCGGCAATGCCCGGCAGCCGCCTGACCGAGCCCGCGACAATACCGGCGCAATGGTCGCTGCCCATGCCCGGCACATGCAGGCGGGCCGTCCGGGTGTCTGGGTCGTGCCGGCCGTCGGATTGTTGATCGTTCATGGCACTTTCGCGTCCCCGCAACGATGACGCCAACCACCTGACCAACGGTGCAGGCGAGCGGGGGTTCCCTCAGCGAAACGATGATGCGAGGCTCGGCCAGACCCGCGTCCGCGACGGGGGCAGGCTGAACACGCTCGCCCCGGCTGATCACCAGTCGCGGGACCCTCGCCTCTCGCGCGTGCGCTGGACAGGAGCAACAGGGCTACGGTCCTCGTCATGCACCCAATCCCTCGGGCGATCGACTCGCAAACACCTGCAGGTCCGTGCTCCGGCCGGCGAGTCGGACGTATCCAAGGGGGTCTAACGAGAACGCGGCTGACCGGTGCCTCGCGCCCATTGCGCGGACCAGGTCCTCCGACACCAGCAATCGGACGCCGAATTCCTTGCAGGCGCTGCGGAGCCGCGCCGCGATGTTGATGGTATCGCCGAAGTAGACGATCTCTTGCTTGCTGTCGCCGCACTCGCCGGCCACCACCGGGCCGCCGTGCAGACCGGCGCGGAACACCGGGACGACCCCGAACTCGGCCCGATAGGAGTCGGCCCGCGCGGCGATCAGCGCCTGGATAGCATGATAGCAGGCGAGGCAGCGGCCGCCCTCGACGCCGTCGGCAAGCGGCCAGGTAACCACGACCTCATCGCCGATATAGCGGTGCACCTCGCCGCCGTACCGGAGGATCACGTCGTCGATGTCGAAGAACAGCCGCGAGATCAGCGCATGTACGCCGATGTCGCCCAGTGTTCGTGCCAGTGCCGTCGAGTCGGCTAGATCCAGGAACAGGAATACCCGGTCCTCCCGTACCGGCCGGTGATACCGCCCGATCACGAAATTACGCAGGACCCGGCCGCCGATGATCCGCTGCATCATCACAACGAAAGAGACGGCGACGTAGACGCCGACCGAGAACAGGGTGTCGCGGGCCAAGTCGAACAGGTAGAGGGACCTGCGGTCGAGTGGGCTCTCGAACGTGAGGCGGCAGAATGCCAATGCCACGACGATGATCAGCGCCGCAATCACGGTGCGGACCAGCAGGCCGGTCAGGAAGGGAACGCGGCGCAGCGGCAGGCTCGCGGCGCTGGCCATGTAGAACACCTGGAAGGTGGCAAGCCCGCCGCCGATGGTCACCCCGTACAGGCCGCCATGGAGCAGCGCGACGCCGCGGTCATCGATGCCGTAGACGGCAGCAAGAATGGACCAGTAGCCCATGCCGATGGCGGTGGAGGCCGCAACGATCACCAGGCACAGGTGGACGCGGGCAACCAGCCGCGATGATGGACGCCATCGTGCGTGTCCCGCCTGCGCATGGGGCTGATCGGCCACAGAAGGGTTCAGGTTGGTCATGACGCTACCGCTTCGGGCCCAGGTGCCAGGCCGCGCCGGTGCCAAAGCAGGAATGCCGCCGGGATGACGAAAAGGGTGAGCAGGGTCGCCGTCACCATGCCGCCGATCATCGGCGCGGCGATGCGCTGCATCACCTCCGCCCCGGTGCCGGTGCCGATCATCAGCGGCATCAGCGCGGCAAAGATCGTGATGACGGTCATCATCTTGGGCCTGAGGCGCAGCACGGCGCCTTCCAGCACCGCCGCCTCCACATCGCCCCGGGTGAGGGCGCGGCCCTCCGCCGCCGCAGTCTCGCGCTGTCGCTTCAAGGCGAGATTGAGGTAGACCAGCATGATGATCGCCGTCTCCACCGCAACCCCGGCCAAAGCGATGAAGCCGACGATGACGGCGACGGACACGTTGAAGCCGAGGAGGTAGATCAGCCAGGCCCCCCCGGCGAGCGCCACCGGCAGGGACACCGCGATCATCGCCACGTCCACCGTGCGCCGGAACGCCATGAACAGCAGGAACCCGATGATGGCGAGGGTCGCCGGGATGATGCTGCCGAGGCGCTCCCGCGCGCGCTCCAGGAACTCGAACCGGCCGGCGTATTCCACCGCGAAGCCGGGCGGCAGCGCCACCTCCCGGGCGATCCGGTCACGGGCCTCCGCCACATACCCGCCGAGGTCGCGGCCCGTGATGGCCACATGCACCCAGCCGGCGAGCCTCGCGTTCTCCGTCCGGATCATGCCGGGGCCGTCGATCAAGGCGACGCGGGCGACGTCGCCGAGGGCGATCTGCGCGCCTGCCGGCGTCACCATAGGCAGCGTCGACAATGCTTCCGGCGAGTTGCGGAAGTGCCATGGATAGCGGAGGTTGACCGGAAACCGGGCCCGGCCCTCCACCGTTTCCGTGACGTCCATCCCGCCGACAGCGAAGCGCACCACGTCGTGCACGTCGTCGATATTGAGACCGTAACGGGCCGCGCCGAAGCGATCGATGTCCACATCGATGTAACGGGCGCCGACCACCCGTTCCGCAAAGGCGGAGGCCGTTCCCGGGATCTGCCCCACAACCCGTTCGATCTCCGCGGTGACGGCGCCGATGCCTTCGAGATCGGGTCCGGTCACCCGGATGCCGAGATCGGAGCGGACCCCGGTCGCCAGCATGTCGATGCGGTTCTTGATCGGCATGATCCAGACGTTGGTCACGCCCGGGAACTGGACCGCTGCGTCGAGTTCGCCCCGGATCTTGTCCATGGTCATGCCCGGCCGCCATTCGCTCTGCGGCTTGAGCTGCACCACCGTTTCGATCATGGCCAGCGGCGCCGGATCGGTCGCGGTCTCCGCCCGTCCCGCCTTGCCGTGCACCGTCTTGACCTCCGGCACGGTCATGATCTGTCGGTTCATCTGCTGCAGGACCTCGCTCGCCTTGGCGACGGACACGGCCGGGAACAGCGTCGGCATGTAGAGGAAATCGCCCTCGTCTAGATCCGGCATGAACTCGCTGCCGAGGTGCCGGGCCGGGTAGATCGTGCTCATGGCCACGACCACCGCGACCACGACGACGATCCATGGCCGCGCGATGGTGGCGACGATGGCGGGCCGGTACAGCGCCATCAGCCCCCGGTTGAGCGGGTTTCTGGCGTCCGGGATGATCCGGCCGCGCACGAAATAACCCATCAGCACCGGCACCAGGGTTATCGACAGGATTGCCGCCGCCGCCATGGCATAGGTCTTGGTGAAGGCGAGCGGCTTGAACAGGCGGCCCTCCTGCGCCTCCAGGGCAAACACCGGCACGAAGCTCACGGTGATGATCAGCAGCGAGAAGAACAGCGCCGGCCCCACCTCGGTCGCTGCCTCGGTGACCAAGCGCCATCGCGCCTCCCCCTTCGGATTGCCGTGCTCGAGCTTGCGGTGAAGGCTCTCGATCATCACGATCGCCGCGTCCACCATGGCGCCGATGGCAATCGCGATGCCGCCCAGGGACATGATGTTGGCGTTGATCCCCTGCGCCTGCATGATGCCGAAGGCCACCAGCACGCCCAGCGGCAGGCTCACCAGGATCACCAGCGAAGAGCGCAGGTGCAGGAGGAAGGCCGCGATCACCAGGGTGACGACGATCATCTCCTCGGTAAGCTTCTGGCGGAGGTGCTCGACCGCCCGGTCGATGATGCCGGACCGGTCATAGGTGGTGACAATCTCCACCCCTTCGGGCAGGCCGGCCTGCAGCGCCTCCAGCCGGTCCTTGACCAGGCGGATCACCTCCCGGGCATTTTCCCCCCAGCGCATGACGATGACGCCGCCGACCGCCTCGCCCTCGCCGTTGAATTCGCCGACACCGCGGCGAAGCGCCGGTCCGTGGCGCACCTCGGCGACGTCGCCGATGCGCACCGGCGTGCCGCGGGCAGTGGCCCGGAGCGGCACCGCCCTGAGGTCCTCGAGCGAGGTGATGTAGCCGCCGGCGCGCACCATGTACTCGGCCTCCGCCATCTCGACCACGGAGCCGCCGGCCTCGGCGTTGGCACGGCGGATGGCATCGCGGAGATCGGCCAGCGTGAGCCCATAGCCGCGCAGCAGGTCGGGGTCGGCCACCACCTGGTACTGACGGACCATGCCGCCGATGGTGGCGACCTCGGCGACACCCGGCGTGCCCAGCAGTTCCAGGCGAAGGAACCAGTCCTGGATGGCGCGAAGCTCGCCCGCGTCCCGC
>REES01000083.1 GCA_007694935.1 Rhodospirillales bacterium | reverse complement strand
GGGCGGCGTTGACAAGCGCCGGCGGGTGACGCTATCTCAAGCGCTCATGATCCATCCGCGGGCCGCGGCGTGGCCATTTCGGCCGTGGTTTGCCTTTCAGGAACGACCGATGTTTGCAGTGATCCGCACCGGCGGCAAGCAGTACCGTGTCAGTGAGAACGATCGCATCCGGGTCGAGCGCCTGCGCGCGCCCGCCGGCGCCACCATCACCCTTGACGACGTGCTGATGGTGGGCGGCAGCGGGGAGGCCCCGCTGGTGCACGGGCCGGCGCTCGCCAGCGCCGCCGTGTTCGCCGAGGTGCTGGGCCACCCCCGGGGTGACAAGATCCTGATCTTCAAGAAGAAGCGGCGCAAGAACCACCGCCGGCTCAAGGGGCATCGCCAGGACCTGACGGAGCTCCGGATCACGGCCATCAGCCCCACCGGCGAGGCGCCGGCGGCCACCGCGGAACCGGTGGCGGCACCCGCGTCGGCGACGGAGGCTTCGCCCCAGCCGGCGGCGGACGATGCCGCCGACGCGCCACAAACGGCCGGAGCGACGGACGCGCCGGCCGGCGACGAACAACCGAAGGAGTAGCCGTCATGGCCCACAAGAAAGCCGGCGGCAGCAGCCGCAACGGCCGCGACAGCGCCGGCCGCCGTCTCGGCGTCAAGAAATACGGCGGCGAGCTGGTGGTGCCCGGCAACATCATCGTCCGCCAGCGCGGCACCCGCTTCCACCCCGGCCCCAACGTCGGCATCGGCAAGGACCACACCCTGTTCGCCCTCACCGGTGGGCATGTGCGGTTCCTCACCAAGGCCGGTGGGCGTCAGTTCGTGGCCGTGGAGCCGGCGGCGGCGGCAGCGAGGGTGACGGAGGCTGCCGAGTAGGGCGTACCGAAGCAGCGAAGGGGCGTTTCAGGACCAAGTCTTGTTCCGCTCCTTTGGGCAGCGGTGCACCTGATCAAAGCCGATGCTGCCGTGAAATTCCTGGATCAGGCCAAGATCTACGTACGAAGCGGCGATGGCGGCGATGGCTGTGTATCGTTCCGGCGGGAGAAGTATGTCGAGTTCGGCGGTCCCGACGGCGGCGACGGCGGCCGCGGCGGCGATGTGGTCCTGCGCGCCGACCCCGCGCTCAACACCCTGATCGATTTCCGCTACCGCCAGCACTTCAAGGCCCCGCGCGGCCGTCACGGCGCAGGACGGGAGCGCACCGGGGCATCGGGCGCCGACCTGGTGATCCGGGTGCCGGTGGGCACGGAGGTGTTGGCCGACGACCGGGAGACCTTGATCGCCGACCTCACCACCCCGGAAGCCGCAGTAGTGATCGCCCACGGCGGCGCCGGCGGTGCCGGCAACACCCGCTTCAAGTCATCGACCCGGCAGGCCCCGCGGTTCGCCAGGCCCGGGCGGCCCGGCGAAGAGCGCTGGCTGTGGCTCAGGCTCAAGCTGCTGGCCGACGCCGGCCTGGTGGGGCTGCCCAACGCCGGCAAGTCCACCTTTCTTGCCGCCTGCTCCCGGGCCCGCCCGAAGGTCGCGGACTACCCGTTCACCACCTTGCATCCCCACCTCGGCGTGGTCGAGATCGGCGACAGGACGTTCGTGCTGGCCGACCTGCCGGGCCTGATCGAGGGTGCGCACGCCGGTGTCGGGCTCGGCACCCGCTTCCTCGGCCACCTGGAGCGCTGCCGGGTGCTGCTGCACCTGGTGGACGCCACCGGTGACGACGTCGCGGCCGCCTACCGCACGGTGCGGACGGAGCTTGCGGCGTATGGGGCCGGGCTGGCCGACCGGCCGGAGGTGGTTGCCCTCAACAAGGTCGACGCCCTGAGCCCGGATGCGGTCGGGCCGCTCCGGGTTCGGCTGGCAGCCGCCGCCGGCATGGCCGCCGGCGACGTGGTGCTGCTGTCGGGCGTTGCCGGAACCGGCGTCGACGCAGCCCTTCAGCGGGTGCTGGCCCGCCTGCCCGAGGCGGCCCCGGCCGCCGTCTCGCCGTGAGCCCGCTTCGCCAGACCCACGATCTGGTTGCGGCGCGCCGGATCGTCATCAAGATCGGGTCGGCGCTGCTGGCGGAGGAGGAGACCGGCGCGGTCCGCCGAACCTGGCTGGAGGCGATCGCCGCCGATGTTGCAGCACTCCGCCGGCGGGGCCAGGAGGTGATGATCGTCTCTTCCGGGGCGATCGCCGTCGGCCGCCGGCATCTGCAGCTGCCGGCCGGGGCGTTGCGCCTCGACGAGAAGCAGGCGGCGGCGGCTACCGGCATGGTGCGGCTGGCCCACGCCTACCAGGAGGTGCTGGACCGGCATGGCCTCACCGTCGCCCTGGTGCTGCTCACCCTTGGCGATACCGAGGATCGGCGGCACTACATCAACGCCCGCAATACCCTCACGACGTTGCTGCGCGCCGGCGCGGTGCCGCTGATCAACGAGAACGATACCGTCGCCACCGACGAGATCCGGTTCGGCGACAACGACCGGCTGGCCGCCCGGGTGGCGGCGATGGTCAGTGCCGATACCCTGATCCTGCTGTCCGACATCGACGGCCTCTACACCGGCGATCCGCGCATCGATCCCGCTGCCACCCTGATCCCGGAAGTCCGCCGCATGACCGTCGAGATCGAGGGCTATGCGGCGGAGGCCCGCCCCGGTGTCGGCACCGGCGGCATGGTGACCAAGCTGGCCGCCGCCCGCATCGCCCTGGCCGCCGGCTGCCGCATGGTGATCGCCGACGGCAAGCCGCTGCATCCCTTGCGCCGGATCGAGGAGGGCACGCCCTGCACCTGGTTCCTGCCACAGGCGACGCCGCAGACGGCCCGCAAACGCTGGATCGGCGGCAGCTTGAAACCGGCCGGTGCACTGATTATCGATTCTGGTGCGCTCAGCGCGCTGACCCAGGGCAAGAGCCTGCTGCCGGCGGGCGTCGTCGCGGTGGAAGGAGAGTTCAGCAAGGGTGATGCGGTGGTGGTTCGCACCAAGGACGGACACGAGGTCGCCCGCGGCCTCTCCGGTTACAGCGCCGCCGACGCCCGGCGCATCATCGGCCACAAAAGCGGTGAAATCGAGCAAAGGCTCGGCTACCGTGGCCGCGATGAACTGATCCATCGCGACGACTTGGTTCTGGGGTAACGACCGGGCTCAAGGATGCTTAGATGACTATGGACACTGCCATCCGCAACGAAGAGGAACCGGCAACGCTGCTCATGCGCCGCCTGGGCCTCGAGGCCCGCGCCGCCGCCGCCGAGCTTGCCTTGGCCTCGACCGAAGCCAAAAACCACGCGCTTTGCCAGGCGGCGGCCAACATCCGGGCGCGGTCTGGCGCCATCCTGGCCGCCAACGCCCGCGATCTGGCGGCCGGCAAGGCCAAGCGGTTGACTGCGGCGATGCTCGACCGGCTGGCCCTGGATCAGGCGCGGATCGAGGCCATCGCCCGCGGGCTCGAGGAAGTGGCGGCCCTGCCCGATCCCGTCGGCACGGTGCTGGCGGAATGGGAGCGGCCCAACGGGCTTCGCATCAGCCGGGTGCGCACGCCCTTGGGCGTCATCGGCGTGATCTACGAATCCCGGCCCAATGTCACCGCCGATGCCGGCGGGCTCTGCCTGAAGGCAGGCAACGCCGCCATCCTCCGCTGCGGGTCGGAGAGTTTCGGCTCGTCCTCGGCGCTGATGAGCTGCCTCGCCGCCGGTTTGCAGGCTGCCCACCTGCATGAGGCGGCAATCCAGCTCGTCCCCACCACCGACCGGGCGGCGGTGGGCGAGATGCTTCGTATGAGCGAGTTCATCGACGTCATCGTGCCGCGCGGCGGCAAGTCGCTGGTGGAGCGGGTGACGGCGGAAAGCCGGGTGCCGCTGTTCAAGCATCTGGAGGGCATCTGCCACACCTACGTCCATGCCGACGCCGACATCGACCTCGCGCGTCGGGTCGTGGTCAACGCCAAGATGCGCCGGCCCGGCATCTGCGGTGCGACCGAGACGCTGCTGGTGGATCGCGCCGTCGCCGCCCGGTTCGTGCCGCTGATCCTCGACGACCTGGCAGCCGCCGGCTGCGAGGTGCGGGGCGATGACGAGAGCCGGACCCTGGATGACCGTATCATCCCAGCAACGCCGGCCGATTGGGACACCGAATACCTGGATGCGATCCTGGCGCTCCGCATCGTTGCCGATCTCGAGGCCGCACTGGATCATGTGCATCGGCATTCCTCCGGCCATACCGAGGCGATCCTGACCGAGGACGGCGCCGCGGCCGAGCGGTTCGTGACCGAGCTCGATAGCGCCATCGTGATGGTCAACGCCTCCACCCAGTTCGCCGACGGCGGCGAGTTCGGCATGGGGGCGGAGATCGGCATCTCCACCGGCAAGCTGCATGCGCGGGGGCCGGTCGGCGTGGAGCAGCTCACCAGCTTCAAGTACGTGGTCCGGGGACACGGCCAATGCCGGCCCTGACTCCTCCGGCACGGGGCGGCGGGGGGACTGCCCGCTGAAGCGCGTCGGCTTGCTGGGGGGTTCCTTCAACCCTGCCCACCAGGGGCATCGCTATGTTTCGCTTGAGGCGTTGAAGCGGCTGCAGCTCGACGAGGTGTGGTGGCTGGTCACCCCCGGCAATCCGCTCAAGGAGGGCTCGGACATGGCGCCGCTTCAGGCGCGCTGCCGCCGGGCCGAGGCCGTGGCCGCGCACGGCGGCATCCGCGTAACCGATCTCGAACGGCGCCTCGGGACCGTGCATACCGCAGAGACCCTGGACGCGCTGCTGCGACGATTCCGTGACATCCGCTTCGTCTGGCTGATGGGCGCCGACAATATGGTTCAGATTCCGCGCTGGCGGCGCTGGCGCCAAGTGTTCGAGCGGGTGCCCGTTGCGGTGTTTCCTCGGCCTTCCTATTCTCTTCGTGCGGTCCTGGGCAAGGCCGCGCTCGTTTATGCCCGCGCCCGCGTGGCGGAGTATCGGGCCAAGGACTTGGCGGGAATGCGGCCGCCCGCCTGGGTCTTCCTTCACTTTCGGCCGCATCCGGCCTCGGCTACCCGCATTCGCGCGGGGCAGTCGGGCGGCCGAAGGTGAACGTTCGGAGAAAGGGGCATCGGGATCATTAGTGAACTCAGGACGGAGACAGCGCCGACGCTGCTGACCGTCATCACGTCCTCCCTTGTCGATCACAAGGCGGAGGACATCACCGTCATCGACCTGGCCGGTCGATGCAGTTTCGCCGACAGCATGGTAATCGCCACGGGGACCTCGCACCGCCATATCGGCGCGATGGCTGATCATCTTTGCCAGGACCTGAAGTCATTCGGCGTCCCCCGGCTGGCGGTGGAAGGGCTGCCGCAGGCCGACTGGGTGCTGGTGGACGCCGGCGACGTGGTGGTCCACCTGTTCAGGGCCGAGGTGCGGTCGTTCTACGCCCTGGAGAAGATGTGGGGCGAGCAGCCGGCCCGGATGATCGGCATGACCGCTTGACGGGCTCGGCCGCGGCCGACAGTGCCGGGCGTCATCAGCCAGTGGAGGTCTGCTTGCGGTCCCTGCTGGCGACGTAGGCCACCCGACAATGGGCGGCGCAGTAGGGCTTCCCCGGCACGGTGGGCAGGCCGCAGAAGTGGAATGCCGGATCGCCGGGATCGCCGATCGGCCAACTGCACATCCCCGGCCGCAGCGCATCAAGCCGGAGTACGTTGAGCGGCACGTCCTTCGCCGAAGGGGTCGGCCGGCGCTGGGTCAGACCCAGCCGATGCACCTTGCCAATGACCGCGTTCTTGGTGATGCCGAGCCGGCGTCCGATCTCACTGGCGGGCAGATCCTCGTTCCAGAGGGCGATCAGCACGGCGATACGCTCGGGCGTCCATTCCCAGTCGGTGGTCATCGGCGCGATTCCTTCCAGGCCGCTTGGGCACGAACATTTCGTAGAGATGGTCACCTTCGCCCACATCATCTGGTGCCATCCGGTTGATCGACACCATATTCGCGGCCTCGGTCTGTGCCAATACCGATATTTAGGTTCGAACACCATATCTTGGGGATAAGTCGCGGAAGCGGCCCGGCAGCGGGGCCCGGCTTCAGATGAGTCGCGGTTTCTCAACCGCACATCCCCTGTCCGGCGGCGAGCGGGGGATCAAACGCCGACGACAAGGCAGGCGCGGGGCGCCACGGCGGCGCCCCGCTCACTCGACGAGGAACGGCTGAAGCGGTTTTTCGTCAGCCCCACACGCGCGACGGCGGGCAGCCCGATGGGCTGCCGGGCCAACGGCTGGGACGTACCCCGACGCGGGTCAGTTGCCGGTTCGGCCGGCTTCGACGCCGCGTTGGAAGGCCCGCTGTTCGGCCTGCCTGTGCTGGTCCCACAAATAGCCGCCGGCCATGCCGGTGGCGGCACCGATGCCAAGTCCAATGGGCGTGCTGCCGGCGATCGCGCCGATCGCGGCACCCGCGCCGGCGCCGGCCACCCCGCCGGTCATCACCCGCTGCTGGGTATCGGTCAGACCGGCACAACCACCGAGGACGGCGGCGCCGGCAACCACCAGGACGGCAGCGGTTACGCGAGATCGTGTCATGTCAGTGCTCCTTGCTTCCTTGGTTTGCATCGATCGCCCCTACCGGCACGGGTACTGTCCGATCAGGTAGCGCATGATCGACTCAACCGGGGCCTCATCGTGATACTCCGGCCGTGCCTGCGCCCATCGGACGAAGTCTTCGATCACGGCATCCCGTGCCGGTGGCGGGTCCGGCAGGCAGACAAGCCGCACACCGCCCTCACCCCCCGCCAGAACCCAGTAGTACTGATAGGCGCCGACGGCGAAACCGTGGCAAAAGTGAATCGCCGCGACGTAGTCGGCATGGTTCTCCGGAACGCTGCAGAGCGCGATCAGATCCGCGGTGGTGCGGACCTGGAAGATTTCCGGTTCCGCCGCCGCCGTCCCCCCGAGAGCGCCCGCCATCAGTCCGGCCGCCAGGGCCGCCGTGAAACGCTTGAAAGCCATCGTTGTCCCCTTCTCCCTATGGCCGAAGAAAGCCCAGAACGAGCGGTGACAACTTAACACTAACCGACAGGCATCGTTCCACCAGATCGTCGCTCGCGCAAGGCGCGGCGTCCGCTTGCATCGGTCGACGGCATGGGCTACCGTCCCCGCGCCCTTAGGGGAGTAGCCGCCCTCCCGGGTCGGGAGGGGTGTGCGTCAACATTCTTGGCTCATCGCCATGGCGCGCACGGCCGGTTCGGGCTTGGCGAGACTTATGGCGCGGTCGTCCGCTGGCAGGGGAGCTGGCAGGGGCGCCCGGCCTTCAGGTCTCACCAGCCGGCTCCCCCGGGAAATCATGATGCACAGTTTCCTGATCATCTTTGCCACCATCCTGGTCGCCGAGTTCGGCGACAAGACCCAGCTGGCCACACTCCTGTTTGCCACCAGCGGCCAGCATTCCCCGGCGGTCGTGTTCGCGGCCGTCATCGGGGCGCTCTCCGTCACCACCGCGGCGGCCGTCATGGTGGGGACGCTTGGCAGCGCCTTCCTCACCACGGTCCCGCTGAAGCTGATCGCCGGCATCGGCTTCATCCTGATCGGGCTCTGGACGATCTATGAACACTTCACCCCAGTCTGACCGGGGCCAGCCGGCGGACTGCATGCCCTATGGCTTTCCCGTCGTTCGGGTCTCACGCATCCGGCGACCGCCCCTCAGCGCGGCGGCGGGACGACGTCCAGGCGCCGACGCAACGCCAGCAGGTAGAACAGCACGAACAGGTACATGAAAAGCTCCTGGACCTCCGAACTCCTGTAGAACAAGGAGCTGGCGCCTTCGGACAACTCCAGCCGGGCTTCATCCAGCCGCCGGAAGGCGACGATTGCCGCCGTGGGCACCCCGGCGAGGGGCGGGACGAGGTAATTTATCCGGCCGACCCCGAGCCGGCCCGACCGAGCCAGGAAGGGCAGGATCAAGCCGCCAATGATGATCGCCGCCTCCAGGACGTGGCGCGGCTTCTGGTTGAACCATGGCGAAACGTTGTGCAGGTTGGTTTCGTTCTGATCGTTGATGTTTTCCCAGTATTCAGGCGTTGACCAGCCGACGATATGCTGGCCCCAAGACGCCTCCTCGCCGGCGACATAGAAGGAGCACACCAGGGCGAGGCCCACCCAGGCCCGGAGCCACCCGCGTGACCACACTTGGCCGTGCCGCAACAGCCCGGCCGCGACGACCGTGGCGACGCACATGACAAAGAACTGGGTGAGTTCGAGCGCGCCGATCTCGGGATTGATGTAGCGTCCATAAAAATCCGGATACAGGTTGCCGGACAAAAACAGCGAGACGATCAGAATCAAGGGCGTGTAAAGCCAGAGCCAGCGGGGACCGGGCGTGACCCGGGCCAGCCGCTCCGCCGTCGAATTGCCTTCGAGGGGTCGGGCCCCGGCCTGTGCGTCCGTCCCGTGGGTCTCCAGCATTCTTGCGTAACGGCTCATCGATCGCTCCCCGCCCCGGGTGGCTGTCCTGCTTCAGACAGGTTAACCACCCGTGGGGGATGCCGTCGTCACAAGAGCGAAACAGTTGCGTCACAAACTTGCCATCTGTTGTATTTTTGCCTTGGGGGTGGCACGTGGTGGCAGGCGAGGTGAAACTGCTCGGCTCGACGACGTCGAGGCGCAGCCGGCGGACCCCGCGAGACCTGCTCAGAGAAACCGGAGCGGCTGGCGGCGCCGGCCCCAGGTGCCGGGCGGGCCGTCGAACACCCCGGCGCAGGGCGTGCCGCACCCGCGGCAGTGGCCGTCGTCGGTGAGGTTCCAGGCCGTGATCTCGTACCAGTCGCGCCCGATCACCACCCTGCCGCAGTGGTGGCAGAGGGTCGCATCCCCCTCGGCGTCGTGAACGTTGCCGGTGTAGGCGTAGCGGATACCGGCCTGCCGGGCGATGCTCCGGGCCTTGGTGAGGGTCGCCGGCGGGGTCGGCGGCGTATCCATCATCTTCCAGTCGGGATGAAAGGCGGAGAAGTGCACCGGGACGTCGGGCCCCAGCGTCGCCACGATCCAGCGGCACATCGCTGTGATCTCCGCCTCGTCATCGTTCTCTCCCGGGATCACCAGATTGGTGATCTCCAGCCAGGCGCTGGTCTCGCGGCGAATGAAAGCGAGGGTGTCCAACACCGGTTGCAAGGCTCCTGAGCAAAGCCGGCGATAGAAACCTTCGGTGAATGCTTTCAGGTCGACGTTCACCGCATCCATGTGACGGAAGAACTCTCCGCGCGCGGCTTCGGTGATGTAGCCGGCGGTCACCGCCACGGTACGGATGTCCCGGGCGCGGCAGGCCTCGGCAACGTCCACGGCATACTCCAGAAAGATGACGGGATCGTTGTAGGTGAAGGCGACGCTGCGGCAGCCGGTACGCTCCGCTGCCCGGGCGACCATGTCGGGTGTCGCTGTCTCGGTCAGGGTGTCGATCTCGCGGGACTTGCTGATGTCCCAGTTCTGGCAGAACCGGCAGGCGAGATTGCAGCCGGCGGTGCCGAACGACAGCACCGGGGTGCCGGGCAGGAAGTGGTTCAGCGGCTTCTTCTCGATGGGGTCGACGCAAAAGCCGCTGGATCGGCCGTAGGTGGTGAGCACGATGCGGTCATCCTGTCGGGCGCGGACGAAGCAGAGCCCGCGCTGCCCCTCGTGCAGCTTGCAGAAGCGGGGGCAGACATCGCACTGCACTCGGCCGTCGTCCAGCCGGTGCCAATGGCGCCCGGGGAACGCAATGTCGAACCGTTCGCTGGTACTGGCTTGGGTCATGGTCGGCCTCCTCAGGGGTGCTCGCTCCGTGGCCGGCCAGGCGGCGACGATGCCAAGCCGATCGGGGCTGGCGGCCGGCCACCGGTTTACCCTAAATTAACAATTCTACCATGGAGGAGGCCCGAACGTGACCACGCTGCGATATCCGGCGGTCGCGGGCTTGTTCTATCCGGAGACTGCCCGCGACCTGGAAGCCCAGGTCCGAAACCTCTTGGCGGCCGCGGCGCCGGCCGGAACCGCCTCGCCGACCGTGGACGATCCCATCCTGAAGGCGATCATCGTGCCCCATGCCGGCTATCCCTACTCCGGGCCGGTGGCAGCTACCGCCTATGCCCGGGTCGCCGCCATCGCCGATCGGGTGTGCCGGGTTGTCCTGCTGGGACCGAGCCACCGGGTCGCCGTGCGCGGTCTCGCTGCCAGCAGCGCCGCAGCGTTCACCACCCCGCTGGGGCCGGTGCCGGTGGACCGGGCGGCGCTGGCCAGCGTGTTGGCGCTGCCGCAGGTGGAAACCCTCGACGCCGCCCACGCCGACGAGCACAGCCTGGAGGTACATCTGCCGTTTCTGCAAGCGGTGCTGAAGGATTTCACCATCGTGCCGTTGCTGGTGGGCCGGGCCAGCACCGACGCGGTGGCCGAGGTGCTGGACCGCCTGTGGGGCGGGCCGGAAACCCTGATCGTCATCAGTTCCGACCTCAGCCACTACCTGGACGACGCGTCCGCCCGGGCGCTCGACGCCGCCACCTGCCGGGCGATCGAGGCACTCGAGCCCGCGGCCATCGGTCATGACCAAGCCTGCGGGCGTGTCCCGATCAACGGGCTCCTGACCCTCGCCCGCCGCCGCGGGCTCTCCATCACCACGCTCGACCTCCGCAACTCCGGCGACACCGCCGGCGACCGCCGGCGGGTGGTCGGCTATGGCGCCTGGATGCTGAGCGAACCCGGGGTGGTGCGGGCGCGGCCGCGCACGTCAACAGCCGAGATCAGCGACGCAGGTCCATCGCCGGAGGCGGTGGCGAGCCACCACGGCGAAAACCTGCTCAAACTGGCCGCGGCGTCGATCCGGCACGGTCTCGAGCACGGCCGGCCGATCGCCGTTTGCCACCGGGACCAAGCCACCGAGCTCCTCGCCCCCGGCGCCTGCTTCGTCACCCTGCGCCATGACGGCAACTTGCGCGGCTGCATCGGCTCGCCGCTGCCCTACCGGCCTCTGGCCGAAGATGTCGCCGCCAACGCCTTCGCCGCCGCGTTCCGGGACTCCCGGTTTCCCCGGCTGCACCGGCGGGAACGCGACCGGCTCAGCCTCTCGGTATCGATCCTCGGGCGGGCCGAGCGGCTCGACGCGGAGCGGGAGCGAGACCTGCTGCGCCTGCTGCGGCCGGGGATCGACGGCGTGATCATCGCAAGCGAAGGCCGCCAAGCGCTGTTCCTGCCGCAGGTCTGGCACGTGCTGAAGCATCCGGCGGATTTCATCGGCCAGCTCAAGATCAAGGCGGGGCTGGAGCCGGCCTGCTGGCCCGATGACCTCCGCGCCTGGCGGTTCTCTGCTGTGTCGGTAAGCTCGGATGCCCTGGCCGAGCCGGCGTCGGTATGGTCATGACCTGCTCCGGCGATCACCATCCCGGGGGCCGCACCGCCACCTCGCCCCGGCTCAGCGTTCGCGAAAGGTGCGTTCCAGGGACTGCATGAACGGCTGCACCAGGTAGGCCAGCAGCGTCCGCTCGCGGGTGGCGATGTAAACTTCCGCCAGCATGCCGGGGGTCAAGGTGATCTCCGCCCCGGCTTCCGCCAGGGCCTCCGGTGTCACCTGGACGCGAGCGGCGAAGTACATGAGCCCGGTCCGCTCATCCTCCACCGCGTCGGCAGAGACCCGGGTCACGGTCGCCGGTATCCGCAGCAGGCTGCGCTGGGGGATCGATGGGAAGATGACGTGGGCGTCGAGACCCGCATACACGTCATCAATATCCTGGGGTGCCACCTTGGCCTCGATCACCAGCGCATCCTCCGCCGGCACGATATCCAGGACCGGCTCTCCGGGGCGAACCACCCCGCCCGATGTCTTGAAGCGAAGATTCATCACCGTGCCGGCGACCGGAGCGGTGATGGTGGTGCGATGCAACCGATCACGGATCTCCCTCAGGCGTTCTTCGACCTCGACGCGCTGGATCCGGGTCTCCACCAGCTGCTCTTCCACCCGTTCGGCATGCTCTACCCCAAGGTTGACGATCTGCAGCTCGGTCTCGCCGATCGCCTCCCGGGCGCGGGCGATGGCGGCCATCGCCTCCCCCTCGGCACCCAGCAGCTCCGCCTCCGCCCGTTGCAGGCTCAGGACGCGGGCCTTCCGCTCATAGCCCTGCCGGTACAGAGCCTCGACATCGGCCAGCTCCTCCCGGATCAGGGCATTCTGCCGGCGGACGCTCTCGAGCTGCTTGTCGAAGCCGCCGATCTGCTGCTCCAACTGCAGCACGCGCTGGCGCAGGATGGACTCGCGGCTGGCCTGGGTGGCGCGGCGGCTCTGCAACTGGTTCACCTGCTCGACGATGGCCGCGACCACCGCCGGATCGTCGGTTTCTCCCAGCGCCGGGTGGCCGAAGTGGATGGTTTCGGCACCGTCGCGCTCCGCCTCCAGCCGGGCTTCCCGTGCCGCCAGAGCCAGCAGACGGTTGGCCAGGGTGCCGCGGTCCGCCTCGGCGCCGACGTCGGAGAGCACCACCAGCGCTTGCCCGGCGCCGACGGTATCGCCGTCGTCCACGAGAATAGCGTGGATGATGCCGCCTTCCAGGTGCTGCACGGTGCGCCGGCTGCCCTCGGGGCTTACCACGCCCCCCGCGATCGTCGCCCCGGAGAGCGGCGCGGTGGCCGCCCAGCCGCCGCCCAGCCCGAAGAACACCAGGACAACGGCAAGGCCGATCCGTCCGACTGTCCGGACGTCGCGCTTGAGCGGCGCCACCGCCGGCCGGCTGGGCACCGGCGCCGGTCGGGGTTGTGCCCGCTCGGGGGCCGTGTTGCCGGAACCCTCGGGATCAGTGACCATGGTGTCCGCTCCGTTCCGATGGCTCAGGGGCTGGGCGCGGCCCCCGGGGCAGCCGTCTGACCGGCGCCACCCTTGCCGGCAACGATGCGCGGACGCGGCTGACCCGCCGGCGCCGGCACACCGAGCTTGCCCAGGACGTCGTCGCGGGGCCCGAACATCCGCACCTGCCCGTCCTGCAACAGCATGATCTTCTCCACCGGCTGCAGGATCTTGGGCTGATGCGCCACCAGCACCACGGTGGCGCCCCAGGCCTTGGCGGCGGCGATGGCGGCGATCAGCGCGCCCTCGCCCTCGCGATCAAGGCTGGCGCTGGGCTCGTCCAGCACCACCAGCCGCGGCTCGCCGAACAGGGCCCGGGCGAGGCCGATGCGCTGGCGCTGGCCGCCCGAGAGCACCCAGCCGTCGTCGCCGATCTCGGTCTCATAGCCGCGGGGCAGTCCCAGGATCATCTCATGACAGCCGGCGGTGACGGCGGCCTGGACCACCTGGTCGGCATCCGCGTCACGGCGAAGCCGGGCGATGTTCTCGCGGACGGTACCGGCGAACAACTCCACGTCCTGGGGCAGGTAGCCGATGAACGGGCCCAGTTCCTCGGACGGCCAGTGGAACACATCGGCGCCATCCAGGCGGACATGCCCGCGGGTCGGCTGCCAGCTGCCCACCAGCAGCTTGCACAGGGTCGACTTGCCGGCCGCCGACGGCCCGATCACGCCCAGCACCTCGCCGGCGCCAAGCCGGAAGCTGACCCCGTTCAGGATCGGCTGGTCCCGGCCCCGCTGCATGAACACCACCTGCTCGCACGACACCTCCCCCTTCGGCGGCGGCAGCGGCATGGCCGGCGGCGGCGGCGGCATGGCGGTCACCAGGCGGTTCAGCCGCTCCCAGGAGTCGCGGGCACTGACCAGCCCCTTCCAGGCGCCGATCCCCTGCTCCACCGGCGCCAACGCCCGCCCGAGCAGGATCGACGCCGCGATCATGCCGCCCGGCGTCAACTCCGCCTGCAAAACCAGATAGGCGCCGGCCCCGAGGATCAGGATCTGGACGAACAGGCGGAAGAACTTGGAAAACCCGAGGAGGATCGCATTGCGGTCACTGGCGGTGAGCTGACGGTCGAGCGCGCGGTCGTTGCGCTCGGCCCAGCCGGCGAGGAACGCCGGCAGCATGCCCATGGCCTGGAATACGTTGGCGTTGCGGATGGCGGCATCGGCCTTGTGGGTGTTGTTGATGGCGAGGCTCTGGCCCTCCTTGATCGCTCGGCGGGCGACGTACTCGTTCAGCAGGGCGACACCGAACAGCACCAGGGCGGAGAGCAGCGCGATCATGCCGAGAGTCGGGTGCATCAGCCAGATCACCGCGATGAAGATCGGCACCCACGGCGAGTCGAATACCGCGTTGATGCCGGTGCCGCCAACGAAGCCCCGGACCACGGCCAGGTCGCGGAGCGACTGGGCGTTGGCGGCGAGCCCTTGCAAGGCCCCGCGCACGCTGCAGGCGATCAGCTCCGGCGCCAGTTTGCGCTCCAACCAGCGCGCCAGCCGGCCCAGCACGTGGCCGCGCACCATCTCCAGGATGCCCATGACCAGCACCGCGATCCCGGCGATGACCGTCATGTAGACCAAGGTCTCCACCCGGCCGCTGGTCAGCACCCGATCGTAGGTTTGCAGCATGTAGATCGGCGAGGTCAGGATCAGGAGGTTGATGAAGCAGCTGAATACCGCGATCAGCGGCAGGCCGGAGCGCACCTCTTGCATCGCCGCCTTGAGCGGATTGGCCACCTCGCCGGAACGCTGCATTGCCGCCACCCCTCTACCGGCATCGGTTTGCCGATACCCCGGCTTTGCCATCACTCTACAGTGACGAAGCTCGGTTCCGGAAGCGTTACGGTGCTGCCGCCGTCGCCCTCCACATTTTATCTGCCAGACGGATCCAGCGATCGATGTCGAAGTGGGCCGGCCTGTGGGTGCCGAAGATCTCCGTCGCCAGCGCCCGCATCATGTCCCGGCATCGGCCAGCAGCAGAGCCCTCGGCCGGCCGGCGCAAGGGGCAGCCCGGTCAAGCGGCGGGGTCATCATCCCCAGCGAGGTGAACGCGGACCTGCTGCGCCCAGGCGGCGGTGGGCGCAAACATCAGCAGATACGCAAGGTCGGCATTGGACAGGTGAGTCCCGAATTCGCGGGAGAACGGCGACGACACCATCCGCGACCCCCATTCCAGGGCGAGCCGGCGCAGGAACGAGGCCGCCAGCACCACGTCGGGATGGCACTCCTCGGAGACGTCGGCAATCACCCCTTCCAGCGTCTGCAACACCTTGCGAAAGGCCAACAGGTCGGCACGGAAGTGCGCCCGGGCCTTGGTGACGACGTCATCCATCAGATCGACCAGCCACGACAGCCCGGGCCATGGCCGGCTGCCGCGCCCGGCAAGGTGTGTGCGCACGACCTTTTCCAGGACGGCACCGTCGACGGCGCCGCCGGCGAGGCCGGTAACCGCCTGGACGATAGCCCCCGGGTCAGCGGTCATGGCGCCGGTGAGGATCTGCGACAGGTTCACCCGATCGTCCTTGCTGAGGTGGCCGACCAGGCTCCAGTCCAGAATGCCGATGCGGCCGTCGTCCGTGGCAAGCAGGTTGCCGGCATGGGGATCGGCATGAAACATGGCGTCCGGCCCGCGGGCCCAGATCGGCCGGGCGATCAATGCCTCTACGATGACGTGGGCCAGGCGCCGGCGCGCCTTGGCCGTCAGGCTCGCCACCTCGGTGACCTTGCGGCCGTCGATCCGCTCCATGGCGGTCAGGCGAGCCGTGCAGAACGGGTGCAACTCCGGCACGATGACGGTTTTCAGCTTGGCGTAGTCGGCACGGGCGCGGACCAGATGCGCCTGCTCCCGTCGCAGGTCCACCTCCAGCGAGAGGAGTTCGCGAACCCGGGCAAAGGTCGCCTCATACGCGATCTCCGGCAGTCCGTACTGATGGCACCGGTCGTCGAGCAGCGCCCCCACCTGTTGCAGCAGCGCGAGTTCTTCCTCCAGTCGGGCCTCGATCCCCGGCTTGAGCACCTTCATCACCCCCCGGCGCTCGTGGGCAGCGTCATCCGTCCACCGCACCGGGACCACCACGGCGACGCTGGCCTCGGCGATCGGCCCCGCATCCACGGTGATGCCGAGGGCCGCGAGCGGCCCCAGTTCCCGCTCCAACGCGGCCATGATGTCGGTCCGCGGCTGGCTCGCCTGCATACTCTCCAGGTGCTGAAGCAGGAGGCGGAGCTGGAGCGGCAGGCGGCGGTCGCGGGCCAACACCTGCCCCAGCTTGTGCAGGGCAGGACACTGGCGGGCGATCGCCACCAGTCGCTCGTGCGGTCCGGCGTCCTCCGGCAGGTCGGCCTGAGCGGCAAGGATCTCGACGGTGCGCTCGGGCGCCAGGTTGGCGAGGAAGTGGGCAATGCCGTGCAGGATCGCCGGCCGGTAGCGCTCGAACCGCTCCGGCACCACGGCGCCGAGATCGAGGGAATCGCAGAACGCCAACCATTCGGACATCGGAAGCAACCTCGGGATTTCGCGGCAGCAGGATCGGGTTACGCGCCAGCCTATAGCCGATTTGGGAGGCGCCGCCGACCCTGCCAGTGGTTTCCGATGCCGATCCCATCCAGCACCCGTGGACGCAGCGGATCGCGGTGGGCTACAGGAACCAGGCCACCATCTCGCGCCAGCGGCGGTAGCCGTGAGCGCGCCCGCTCCACACCTTGAACAGGTGCCATACGCCCTTCTGCCACAGGGTGTCGCTGAGCCGGCGGTTGTCGTCCAGGAACGGATCGGTCTCGCCGATGACCAACTTGATGTCGAGCCGGCGGATGGCGTCGAGCGTGTCGCCGTCGCCCAGACTGGGCATGTAGTGGTTGGGCATGTTGAAGTATATGTCCTGATCGTAATAACCGTCGAACAGGTTGCGGAAGCCCTCCGGCGTCGCCGTCAGGTCATAGCGGCCACTGAACGCCACCACCCGGCCGAACTGGTGCGGGTTGCGGAAGGCGATGTTGACGGCATGGTAGGCGCCGAAGCTGCAGCCATGGGCGATGGCGAAAGGGTTGTCATTGAGTTGCCGGCTCAGGGGCAGCACCTCATCGAGGATGTAGCGCTCGTAGGCCAAGTGGCGGAGGATGCGGTCCCGGGGGCGGCACCAGTCGCAATAGAACGTTTCGTGGTCGATGCTGTCGACGCAGTACAGTTGCAGCCAGCCCTGCTCCAGATGGTGGCTGAGGGCCCCGATCATCCCCATGTTTTCGTAGTCGAAAAAGCGGCCGACCCGCGTCGGAAAAACCACGACGCGGGCACCAGCATGGCCGAACACAAGAAGCTCCATGTCTCGGCCGAGGCCGCCACAATGCCACTTGTGATATTCGCGTTTCATGGATGTGGCAAAATGGTGACCGATATATGTCAAGTCGATTGCGCCCGCACGCCAATGGCATTCCTTTATATAGTCCTGTTACCATGATTATTCCGCGGCGCAAAGCAGACTCCATGCTTGCGGATCTTCTTGCCTTCGTCTATTTTCCGGGGTTAAGTCACGTTTCAATGATGACAGTTTCGTGAAGATCGAGTTCCATGCCGCCATGGTTCGATGAAGAGGTCGCGACACTGGAGCGGCGGAGCCGCACCTGCCGGGGGGCCGACCGGCTGATCGTTTTCTACGGCTCGTCGTCGTTCACGCTTTGGGCCGGCATCGGGGATGCCTTCCCGGACCATGACGTGGTGAACCTCGGCTTCGGCGGTTCGACCCTGGCGGACTGTCTCGAGTACTTCGATCGCCTTGTGGTGCCGTTGGCACCCAAGGTGCTGATGGTCTACGCCGGCGACAACGACCTGGACAACGGTGCCTCACCGGAGGCGGTGCGCGCCACCCTGGCGGCGATGATCGAGCGCAAACGGGCGGCCCTGCCGGGCATGCCAATGGCGTTCGTCTCCATCAAGATCAGCCCGGCCCGCTTCCGCCTCATGCACTGCATCGCCTACACCAACCTGATCGTGGAGCGCCTAGTGGCGCCGATGCCCGATGTCACCTTCGTCGACGTCACCCGGCGCATGGTCGGGCGCGGAATCGAGCCGCTTAAGGCCTGCTTCGCCGAGGACCCGCTGCACATGAACCGGGAAGGCTATCGCATCTGGACAAAGACCCTGACCGAGTACCTGGACGCGCTGGAACGGGAAGTGGGCCCGCTGCGGCGCGACCCCGATACCGACCGGACGACGTGACCGCCGCGGGGCTTCATGCTCGAAAATCCGGACCGCCTTCACCGGCCGGGGCCGTTAGCCGGGAGGTGTGGCGCTTTGCCGATGGTCCCGGTTGCTGTGGCGGGTCCTCAGTCGAAGCCGCGATGGTTCAATCACCCGACTCGACGCCGGTCCCGACGCTCCGGAGCCTTGCCATCGACATGACATCCGTATCGAGCAGCATGCGAAGCACATCACTGTGGTAATAATATTGATTGTGAGATTGGGCAAGGGTGTACCACCACGCAACAGTAAATTCCGGTGAAAAGGACGCGTTCGGGTACGCTTCGAGATGCTCCTTGACCGGCGATGACAGCCAATCGTTTTTTGAGTATACGTCAACCCATCGTGGAACAGAGCCTTCGCAAGCCTGCTTCAATCTCACAGCAATTCGTTCGGGACTTCGGTGGGACAGCATGGCCAGTGGGCTGCCCCAGGTCACGAGCACGGTCCTCTGTTGTACCGCCGGGTTTCCGTAGTTTGCGATCGCTTCGAGCGCGATCACACCACCGAGAGAGTGGCCGAGCAAGATCACCTCATCGTATTCCGGCCTTTCCGGCTCTCCATCGCGACGCCGGGCATAGACTTTTTCGAGCACGTCTTGGACCCGCTGGATGAGTTCCGCCTCGAACCCTTGATTGGCACCGGAAAGCAGGTAGAGCCGGGCAAACGAAGCAATTGAGGCCAGTGCATCGATCCGCAAAAAAGACAACAAGGCGATCATGAATACGAATGCCGGTGTTCGCGCCATGCTCTCGACTTCCACGAAGACAGGCCTCAGACCGGACAGCACGATGCTTACCAGATCGCTGTCGTCCGGCAGGGCCTGCACCTCGCCGGGCGAGCCTTCTGCCGTCATCAAGACCGCCAGCGCGACGATGATCGAGACATACCACAAGAGAATGAGCAGGCCGGAAAGCACCAGTCCGGCCGTGAACGACCGGCTCATGCGCAAGGTCTTCAGCCACCAGGGATTCATCAGCCAGTAGGCCACAAGCTTGGTCGAATTGACGAAACGTGACAGCGGTGACGCCTCGGCATCCTGGGGGATCATGTCGGACCAGTGCGCTTCGTAGACGTCGACCACAGGGCGGGCCGGATCCTGCCCTTGGGCGGGCCTCAACCGCTTGAAGGTCTCGCCCTCGATCGCAGCGTCGGTGGGCGGCGCAACCGGCAGTGGGTCGTTGAGGGCGAGGCTCCGGACCAGGATGTCCCGACGCTCGTTCCGCTTGAAATGCCCGTACCCGTGCACGAGGACGACGGCGCGCTTCTTGTCCATTGTGAACCCCCACCCGGCAGACGGCGAACCACGATAACCGCATCCCAAGCCGGGGAATACGGCCGCTGCGATCCATGCCGGTGCCGGCCTCGCCCTGGGACCGGTGGGCGCCGCTGCTGACTAAGGGGGTCCGCCGCTGTAGGTCAGGCGAGAAACATGCGCTCGGGTCAGCCGCCGGCTCCGCTGCGGGTGGCCTCGACGAAGCCTTCGGTCGCGGCGTCGAGCGCCCGCGATCGCCTCCCCCGCGGCTCGTGCACATAGAGCGACCTGGCCAGCGTCGGGGCGTCCACCGGTTCGCGGGCGGACGGCGGGAGCGAGATTTCATACTCCACCGGCTGCTGGTGGTCGGCCAGCAGCAGGTCGGGTCGATAGACGCTGTCGAACTTCCACAGCATCTTGAGAAAGTTGGTCTGGCCGCGGACGACCCGACCGGCGACATGGGTGGCGGCACGGGCGAGCGTGTTCCAGCCGAGGTGCTTCTTGTTGAGCACGCGTTGTGTCTGGATCAACTCTTCGTAGAACTCTGCCAGCGGCAGCCGCGTCGGCAGCACCGCATGCTGGATGTCGAACAGCCGGTAATCACGCGTGGTCAGCTTGCGTGATTCGGTGAGCCAGCTTTCAGTGCCGGGATAGGGTGTATTGACGCTGATATTGACGATCTCTGGCACTTCCATGCACCACTCGCGCACAACGCGGAAGCGCTCTCGATCCCAATCGGGGTCGGCAATGATGTTGATGGCCACCCGCACCCCCAGGCTTCGGGCGAATTCCAGCGCCTCGAAGTTCTCGCCGAGGCTGATCCGTTTGCGATGCTTGGCCAATCCCTCGGCATCGATGGCTTCCAGCCCGAGAAACATGTAGCGGAGCCCGATGTCGGTCCAGAACCGGAACACGTCCTTGTTGCGGAGCAGGACATCGCCCCGGGTCTCCAGGTAGTATTTCTTGCGGATGCCGGCCCGCGCGATCGCCTGGCCGATCTCGAAGCCCTGCCTCGACTGAATGAAAGCGACGTCGTCGACAATGAAAATCCCGGGCTCGCGGATGCTCTTCAGTTCGTCCACCACATGTCCGGCGCTGCGGGTGCGGTAGCTCCGGCCGTAGAACGTCCAGGCGCTGCAGAAAGAACAGTCCCAGGGGCAGCCCCGGGTAAACTCGATGGAAGCTGCGGGATCCAGGGCACCAATGAAGTATTTGTGGCGATAACGAAGCAGGTCGCGGGCAGGCAACAAGTCATCGAGGGAATGGACGAAACCCGGCTGCGGTCCCTTGCCATCAATGGTGACCACGCCCGGCACCGATGCGATTGCCGACCGGTCCTCTTGCAGGGCCGCCAACAGCAGCGGCAGCCCGGCCTCGCCTTCACCGCGCAGCACGGCATCGATGGCGCCCTGCCCATGGGCAAGGATCTCGTCGGCCGTGAACGACGCGCTGTGGCCACCGATCAGAATGAAGACATCCGGGTGTTTTGCCCGCGTCTGTTTTGCGAGATCGATGATTTCCGGAACATTGGCCAAGTAGTTGCACGAAAACATCACCACGTCCGGCCGCCAGCCTTCGATCCAGCGAAAGTACCGTGCATGATCTTCCACCTGCAGGTCGATCAGAGCCACCTGATGGCCGGCGGCGCGCGCCGCCGCCGCCGCAAGCTCAAGGCCAAGCGGCTCGAGCCGCAGGTAGATCCGGCTGTACATCAGCGGTCCCGGATGAACGGCAAGCAGCTTCATGCGACCCTCCCTGGCGGGCCTCCCGCCCGCGCGACGCGAGGCCGTGCGAGACATCCCGCGGTTTCAGGTGCGCAGCCTGACGTATGCGCCTTTGGGGGACATCGGCCTTCGACCGGGGATGTCAACCGGTTGCCGGCGTCGATTGCGGCTGAAGGACAATTCATCACCGACGCCCGCGATACCGGAAGAGGCTGCGCTCGGCAGTCCAAAACGGTAAGCTTCGAGAACCGCCGCTTGGCCGCGGCGGTGGCGGAACCGGGGCCGGCTTCCACACGTTGTCATTCTGGCCGGAGGGCGAAAAATCGCGCTGCCAATCTCAGGTGTGATGGCCATCGCAGCCGGCATCGGCGGATGGTGGTCTAATTCTTCCCATCATTCGGGCGAGAAGGGGTCGTTGCGATGCGCATGACACGAGAGGATCAGGTGCTCAGGCGGCGGCGGGACGATCGCGGGCGACCGCGCTATCCCGTGTTGTGGTCAGCCAAGCTCACCGCGGAGACGCAGTTCGAACGCTACGTACTCAGTGGCCGGATCCGTAACATTTCGATCTCGGGGGTCCACGTGCTGGTGGACAAGGAGGTCGCCCCCGGCAGCAGCGTGACGCTTCGGATCGACCGCGTCGGCACGTTCACCGGCCGCATCGCCTGGTCACAGCCGGACCGCCTGGGGATCGACTTCGATAATGCCTCCGAACCCCTGTTGGCGCTTATGGTGGACCGGCTCTGCGCCGGACGGATGCCCGAAGCCTGATAAAGGTTCGTGCCTGCCCGCCGTCCGCCCCGGGTCGAGGGGCCGCTTTTCGGGTGCCGGGGCTCAGCGCGGTCCGAACAGGAGCCAAAGGAGAAATCCGAGCAGCGGAAAAATCAGAATGATCACCACCCAGAAGACCTTGGCGCCGGTGCCGGCGCCGCTTCCCACCGTCTTCACGATGGCGTACACGTTCAGCACCAGCAGCAACAGGCCGAGCAGGCCGCCCACCTCGATACCCATGATTAACCCTCCATCTCCATGATCGGCCAGGCCGGGGTCGACGGCACGGCGGCAGCCCCAAAAACTTGACGCAAGCCAGTGCATCGACTTTAGGTGTCCCGCTCGACACAGAAAAGTGCCGACTTGAGGACACCCAGCGGATCGAGGGCTCGGAGATGACGATCGACGGTTGCGAACCGCCGGGGCGGGGTCCACGCCGGCTGGCTCGCGCGGCAGGCAGCGTCGCCGTCGCCGCCCTGATGATCCTCGGCCTTCCCGCCTGCGGCGATACCATCCTCGATCTGTTCAGGGCCGAACCGCCCCCGGGCGCCCTGACCAAGGACGCCCCGCCGGTGATCGAGACAACCCCGGTACCGCTCAACATGGCGGCGCCGGACGAGACGCAGGTGGGCCGGTTGCGCTATCGTGGAGGGCTGTCGCTGTCGTCAGAGGATCGGCGATTCGGGGGCCTGTCCGGTCTCACCGTCAGCCCCGACGGCACCCGCTTCATTGCGGTTGCCGATGTCGGCTACTGGGTGCATGGGAGCCTGGTCTACGACGACGCCCATGACCTTGCCGGCGTCGCCGAGGTCCAGATCGAGCCGATGCGTGGTCTCGACGGCCGCTATCTTAGCGGGCACCGGCACCGGGATGCGGAGTCCGTCACCCGGATGCCCGACGGAAGCCTGATCGTCGCGTTCGAACGGGACCATCGGCTTTGGGCCTACGCCGAGCCGGGTGCGACGCCGACGGCGCTGACACAGCCCGACGGCTTGAGCGCCGCCCCGTTGAATGAAGGTGTCGAGGCCCTTGCCACTCTTCCCGATGGTCGGTTGCTGGCGATCACGGAGGGACTGTTCCACGAGCCCGATACCGTGGTCGGCTGGGTTCAGGACGGCGCCGGGGGCTGGGACAAGCTGTTCTATCAAGTCGGCGGCGGGTTTCGGCCGACCGGTGCCACGGTCCTGCCCGACGGCGATGTTCTGATCCTGGAGCGGCGCTTTCCGCCGGTGGGAGCGCGCGTCCGGCGCTTCCCGGCCACCGACGCCGTCGCCGGGGCAACCATCAGTGCCCGGGAGATCGCCCGTCTGGAAGGGGCCCTGACCGTCGACAACATGGAAGGCCTGAGTGCCCGCCAGACCGCCGACGGCACGGTGCTGATCTACATGCTTTCGGACGACAACTTCCGACCCATCCAGCGCACCCTGCTGATGATGTTCGAGTTGCTGGACTGAACCTGAGCGGGCAGTTTTGACGCGGGTCGGCTGCCCACCATATTCTGGGCCATGCCCGCCACCACCGGCGCCACATCCGCCCGTAAGCGCAGTGACTTTCAGACCATCCGCACCCTGCTGCCTTTTTTGTGGCCGGCGGGGGCGCTGGAGCTGCGCATCCGGGTCGTCATTGCCCTGGCCTTTCTGGTCGTGGCCAAGCTGGCCAACGTCGCCGTTCCCCTGTTCTACAAGGAATCGGTGGATGCCCTGACCGCGACCGATGCGGCCGCGGCCGCCGTTGCAGTGCCGCTGTTCATGCTAATCGCCTATGGCGTCGGCCGGGTTCTCGCCCAGGCGTTCGGCGAACTGCGGGACGCGGTGTTCGCCAAGGTGGCGCAGCGGGCGATCCGCCAGGCGGCGCTCGCCACCTTCCGGCACCTGCACCGGCTGAGCCTCCGCTTCCACCTGGACCGCCGCACCGGCCAGATCAGCCGGGCCATCGAGCGGGGCACCGACGGCATCGAGTTCCTGTTGAACTTCATGCTGTTCAACGTGGTGCCGACGCTGTTCGAGGTGCTGCTGGTGTGCGGCATCCTGTGGGCGCTGTTCGGTCCGTGGTACGCGGTGATCACCTTCCTCTGCATCGCCGGCTATGTCGCCTGGACGCTGGCCGTTACCGAGTGGCGGATCAAGTTTCGCCGGGCGATGAACGAGTCCGACAGCGTCGCCCACACCAAGGCGATCGACAGCCTGCTCAACTTCGAAACCGTCAAATACTTCGGCAACGAGGCCCACGAGGCCAGACGGTTCGACGGTGCCTTGCGGACGTACGAGACTGCGGCGATCCGAAGCAAGGTTTCGCTCAGCCTGCTCAACATCGGGCAGGGGGTGATCGTCGCCATCGGCTTGGTGGTGCTGATGGTGATGGCAGCCGGCGGGGTGGTAGCCGGAACGATGACAGTCGGCGACTTCGTGTTGGTCAACTCGTACCTGATCCAACTCTTCCTCCCGCTCAACTTTCTCGGCTTCGTCTATCGGGAGATCAAACGGTCGCTGATCGACATGGAGCAGATGTTCGGCCTGCTCGACGAGGCGGCGGAGGTCGAAGACTTGAGCGGCGCGACGCCACTCCGGATCGATGGCGGAGAGGTGACGTTCGACCGCGTCACGTTCGCATACGATGCGCGCCGGCGGGTGCTGGACGCGGTCTCTTTCACCGTGCCGCCCGGGCGGACGCTCGCCATCGTGGGGCCCAGCGGTGCCGGCAAGTCCACCATCTCCCGCCTGCTGTACCGGTTCTATGATCCGGCGGAGGGCGCCATCCGGATCGACGGCCAGGACATCCGCCAGGTCACCCAGGCGAGCCTGAGGGCCACGATCGGCATCGTTCCCCAGGATACCGTGCTGTTCAACGACACCATCCTCTACAACATCGCCTATGGCCGGCCGGAGGCCTCCCAGGCGGAGATCGAGCGGGCGGCACGGCTCGCCCGCATTCACGACTTCATCATGAGCCTGCCGGACGGTTACCACACCACCGTTGGCGAGCGTGGCCTCAAGCTGTCCGGCGGCGAGAAGCAGCGGGTGGCGATCGCCCGGACCATTCTGAAGGACCCTGCCATCCTGCTGTTTGACGAGGCGACCTCGGCCCTCGATACCCACACCGAGAAGGAGATCCAGGCCTCGCTTGGCGAGGTGTCGGCAGGCCGCACCACCCTGGTGATCGCCCACCGGCTGTCGACGGTGGTGGGCGCGGACGAAATCGTGGTGCTCGACCAGGGCCGAATCGCCGAGCGTGGCCGGCACGCGGCTCTGCTTGCCGCCGGCGGCCGCTATGCCGAGATGTGGCGGCGACAGCAGGCCGTAGCCGAGGCCCGGGAGGTTCTGGAGCACGCCGACAGCCCGTCACCGGCGTCCGAAGCGGCGGAATAAGGCGTTTTGGGCCGGATTTGCTCGTGATTGGCGTGCAGGAGGATTGAACCGGGTTCTCAACCGAAGCCCGCAATGCTATGGTGGGGCACCTTTTCGAGGATGCCTCGACCACCGCTCAGGGGACTTAAGGAATGATGCGAGCATTGACCGGCGGACGGCAACTTCTGGAACTGCGACAGGTTCATGACAGCCAGCATCGGCGGCCGGCGGTACCCGCACTGCCGAGGCGAGGGTTTCTCGCCGGCGGTCTTGCCGTGGCGGGCTTGGCGGCGACGATGGGACGAGCCGGCGCGTTCCAGGTGATGGAGATCGCCAATCCGTTTCCCAGGGTTCCGGAACGCGACGGTGCCCTCCCCTGGCGGGTGCTCGCCGGCGTGGAAGGCGACGGCTGGATCGAGCCGTTCCGCTTCTCGCCGGATATCAAGGCGCTCAACGGGACCATGGTGACGGTAGACGGCTACATGCTGTCGTACGATGACGCCCCCAAGCAGCGGGAGTTCCTCCTGACCGCCTATCAGGCACACTGTCCGTTCTGCATGCCGGGGGGCATGATGTCGATGATCGATGTTTCGATGGACCTGCCGATCCCGGTGAGCGAGGGCATCGTGACGGTGCGCGGCCCGCTCACCGTGATCGAAGAGGAAGGCTACGGCCTTCTTTACGCCATCCCCAATGCCGCGCCGGTGTGACGCGCTGCACGCTTCTCAGGCGTTCTTCCCAGGCGGCGCTTGGTTTAACCTGGGTAAACGTTAGGCGGCGTTCCTTGCGCTAGGATTGAGGTTTCTTGACCCTCAGCGTGGAGGAAAGCATGCGCAAGCTCACTCTGGCCTGTGCGGCGGCCTTGACCGCCGCCTTGATCGCGTCTGTCGCCCATGGCCAGCGTGGTGTGGGCGACCCCGTCGGTGTGGCCCGGATGGCCGAGCTGCCACCCGTGACGGAGATGTCCGGCACGGTCACCGACATGAAGATCGGCCGCTGCGTCGCGACGACGGGGCGGGCCGATACGGGCCTGCACCTGATGGTCGAAACAGCCGAGATCGACCCGCTGGACCTTCACCTCGGCCCTGCCGACGTGCTGGCACACGTGATCGACCAAGTGGCCGTAGGCGATACCGTCAGCTTCGAAGCGTTCCGGACCGATGCCATGCCGGAAAACGCCTATGTCGCCAAGACCCTCACCTTCGACGACAAGACGGTGCACCTGAGGGATGACGGCCTGCGCCCGAGCTGGGCGCGGGAAAGGGGCGGCTTCCGTGGCGGCCTGCGTCGCGGCGAGCGCGACGGATTGCCGCAACGCCCCGGCCCGTGCTGGTGGTAAAGGGCCCAAGACGCCTTTGCCGTTCCATGATCGCAGTCATCAAACGCGGTTGATGGCATGTTTGGCTTGGGAAATCGCTCTTTGCGGTTGCCGCTTTCAACCCACCCACCGCCGCAGCCCCGCCCATGCCCTGACCCGTCCGCCCGACCCCGGGCTTGACCCGGCTTCGGGCGGCGCCTAAATCGCCCGGGAACCAACCGGAACGCCGCACCGGCGTTCCGCGTCAACCGCGGGGCCTCGGCTTGGATCAGCAGCACCCAACTTGGCATGGCACGACCGTGCTGGCCGTGCGCAAGGCGGGCCGCGTGGTCATTGCCGGCGACGGGCAGGTGAGCCTGGGGCAGACCATCGTCAAGGCCACTTCCCGCAAGGTGCGCCGGCTGGGAGACGGATCGGTCATTGCCGGGTTCGCCGGCGCCACCGCCGATGCGCTGACCCTGTTCGAGCGGCTGGAGAGCAAGCTCGAGCAGTATCCGCAGCAGCTTCCCCGCGCCTGCGTCGAGCTTGCCAAGGACTGGCGCACCGACCGTTATCTGCGCCGGCTGGAGGCGATAATGGCGGTGGCCGACAGGGACGTGACCCTGGTACTGACCGGCACCGGCGACGTGCTGGAGCCGGACGGCGGGCTGATCGGCATCGGCTCCGGCGGCAACTACGCGCTCGCCGCCGCCCGCGCGCTGATCGACCGGGACGACCTCGATGCCGAGGCGATCGTTCGTAAAGCAATGGCCATTGCCGCCGACATCTGCGTCTATACCAACGCCAACATCGTCATCGAAAGCTTATGAGCAGCTTCACCCCCCGGGAGATCGTCTCCGAGCTGGATCGCTATATCATCGGCCAGCAGGAGGCCAAGCGCGCGGTCGCCATCGCGCTCCGCAATCGCTGGCGGCGCCAGCAGCTGGATGACGGCATGCGCCAGGAGGTGCTGCCCAAGAATATCCTGATGATCGGCCCGACCGGTGTCGGCAAGACCGAGATCGCGCGCCGCCTCGCCAACCTGGCCCAGGCGCCGTTCATCAAGGTCGAGGCCACCAAGTTCACCGAGGTCGGCTACGTCGGCCGGGACGTGGAGCAGATCGTTCGCGACCTGGTGGAAAACGCCATCCACATGGTGCGCGAACGCCATCGCAAGCAGGTCACCGCCCAGGCGGAGGTCGCCGCCGAGGAGCGGGTGATCACCGCCCTGGTGGGCGAGAACGCCTCCCGGGAAACCCGGGAGAAGTTCCGCAAGATGCTTCGCACCGGCGAGCTCGATCACAAGGAGGTGGAAGTCCAGGTCGCCGATGCGGGCGCCATGAACCTGCCCACCTTCGACATCCCGGGCATGCCGGGGGCACAGATGGGCATGCTCAACCTCAGCGAGATGCTGGGCAAGGCGCTCGGCGGCACCCCGAAGAAGCGCAAGAAGCTGACCGTTGCCGACTCCCATGAGATCCTGGTGGCAGAGGAGGCGGACAAGCTTCTCGACGAAGACCGCGTGGTCAGGGAGGCGATCGACGCGGTGGAGAACAACGGCATCGTCTTCCTGGACGAGATCGACAAGATCACCGGCCGGTCGGAGCGGGTCGGCGGCGCCGATGTCAGCCGCGAAGGCGTGCAGCGCGACCTGCTGCCGCTGATCGAGGGCACCATCGTCCCCACCAAGCGGGGGTCGGTGAAGACCGATCACATCCTGTTCATCGCCTCCGGCGCTTTCCACCTCGCCAAGCCGTCGGACATGCTGCCGGAACTGCAGGGCCGGCTGCCGATCCGGGTGGAGCTTCGGGCACTCAACCGGGACGACTTCGTCCGCATCCTGACCGAGCCGGAGGCGAGCCTGCTCAAGCAGTACAAGGCACTGATGAGCGTGGAGAACCTCACCCTCGACATCACCGAGGACGCGGTTCATGCCATCGCCGACCTCGCCGCCGAAATCAATGCCGGGGTCGAGAACATCGGCGCCCGCCGGCTGCAAACGGTGATGGAGAAGCTGATGGAGGACGTCAGCTTTTCCGCCTCGGAACGGGGCGGCGAGACGGTGGTGATCGACGCCGAGGAGGTTCGCACCCGTGTGGGCGAGCT
>REES01000031.1 GCA_007694935.1 Rhodospirillales bacterium | reverse complement strand
GGTGCCCTTCCAGCCGACGACGTTGCAGAATGCCGCGGGCACCCGCCCCGATCCGGCGGTATCGGTTCCGAGCGCAAAGCCGACCGCGCCCGTCGCCACCGCCACCGCCGACCCGGCGCTGGAACCGCCGGCGACGTACGACGGATCAAACGGATTGCGGCAGGCGCCATAGGGGGAACGGACGCCCACCAGACCAGTTGCGAACTGATCCAGATTGGTCTTGCCGATCAGTATGGCACCCGCGACCTGCAGCGTTTCCACGACCGGCGCGCTGGCCCCGGGCGAATACGCGAACTCCGGGCAGGCTGCCGTGGTCGGCAGGCCAGCCACGTCGATATTGTCCTTGACGGCGAACGGAATCCCATAGAGCGGCAGTCCCGCTGGCCCGCGTTGCGCGAGCGCCCGGGCATCGGCCATCACGTCCGCTTCATCGCGCACGGTGATCCACACCGCGTCCCCGGCCTGAGCGCGGGCGCGACGCAACGCCTCGCCGGCTACCTCTTCGGGGCTTGTCCTTCCCTCGGCGTAGGCCGCGGCGAGGGTGACGAGGCTGAAGGAGAGACTGTTCACAGCCCGGCGCACCGGTCTTGCGCCAGCGGAACGCTGCTGACGAAGTGGGCGCTGGCGGCGCTCACCGTCACCACGTGGGAGCGGGCTGCCTGTGCCGCCGCCTCGCTGTCGCCACGCAGGATGGCGGTGACGATGGCGTCATGTTCGCTCCAGGACTTGCCCAGCCGACCCGCGACCCGGAACTGGGCACGCCGGAACGGGGACACCCGGAACCGCGTGGCGGTGGCCAACTCACGCAGGTAGCCGCTGTGGCAACCCTCGTACAGCAGGGTATGAAACCGCACGTTGAAGGCTTCGTAATCGTCCTTGGTGCCGGTCCGGACAAGCGCCGCCGAGTCCCGATGAAGGCGATCCAAGGCATGGCGTTCGGCGGCACTCATGCGTTGAGCGGCGAAGCGGGCACAGGCGGCTTCCAGTTCGGCCATGGCCTCGAACATCTCGGTGAGGCGGCTGTCGGTTATGGTAGCCACCACCGACCGCCGGTTGGGCGCCCGTTGCACCAGCCCCATGGCGGCGAGTTGCACCAGCGCCTCGCGCACCGGCGTGCGGGACACCCCGAAGGCCTCGGCCAAACCGACCTCGTCCAGCTTGTCTCCCGGCGCCCGGGTGCCGTGTACGATTTCATCGGCCAGCACCCGCACCATCTGATCGACGGTGGTGCCGGTGCGGACCAGCGGCCGCTTGCGCTCGCTCATGCCGAGGCCGCCACCGGCTGCGCGGCAACCGCCGCCGCAGGCTCCTGCAGCGCGGGGGGTGCCGGCGGGTGTGGTATGGCATCCAGCAATGCGCGGGTGTAGGCGGCGCGCGGATGCCTCAAAACCTCCTCGGTCTCGCCCTCTTCGACGATCCCTCCCGCGCGCATCACCATGACCCGGTCACAGATCAGGCCGACCACATTGAGGTCGTGGCTGATTAACAGGTAACTCATCCCGAGCGCGGCGCGCAGGTCGACCAGGAGGTTGAGCACCACCGCCTGAACGGACACGTCCAGTGCCGCCGTCGGCTCGTCCAGGATCAGCAGCTTCGGGTCCAGGGCGATCGCCCGGGCGATGCCCACCCGCGCCTTCTGCCCGCCGGACAACTGATGCGGGAAGCGGTCCAGCAACTCCGCCGGCAGGCCCACCTGGTGAGCCAGTTCCTCCACCCGGAGCCGTGCAGCCGACCGGCGCATCCCGGCCAGCCGGAACAGCGGATCGGCGATGGAGCGGAAGGCGGTCCAGCGCGGGTTGAGGCTGTCGGTGGGATCCTGGAACACCATCTGCAGCTTGCCGCGATGGGGCGCACGGGCGAAGCGGGCGGCAGGGATGGCGCCGATGTCTTCCCCGGCGAACCGAATGGAACCGGATGTCGGGTCGAGCAGCCGCATGATCATCGCCGATGTGGTGGACTTGCCACAGCCGCTCTCCCCCACCAGGCCGACACTCTCACCCTCGTGGACGGTGAAGGAGATGCCGTCCACTGCCCGGAACGGCGGAGCGCCATGGCGCGGCGGGAATTCCTTGACCAAATCGTGCACCTCCAGCAGCGGCCGGCCATTGGCCGGGCGGGGAGGGGGCGGACGGCGCTCCGGCAGCAGATCGCGGACACTGGCACCGCTCCGCGGGGTGGCCTGCAGCAGCCGCCGGGTGTAGGGGTGGGCCGGCTTGGTGAACAGCCGGATGGCGCCCGCGTCCTCGACCACGACGCCCTTCTCCATCACGACAATCCGATCGCAATAGGCGGCGGCCAGCCCCAGGTCGTGGGTGATCAGGATGGTGGACATGCCACGCTCGCGGGCGAGTTCGACCATCAGGTCCAACACCGCCTTCTGGGTGGTGACATCCAGGCCGGTGGTGGGTTCGTCGGCGATCAACAGTTGCGGCCGGCAGGCCAGCGCGATGGCAATCACCACGCGCTGGCACATGCCGCCGGACAACTCGAATGGATAGGCATGGTAGCGGGCCTCCGGCTCGGCGATCCTGACCGCCTTGAGCATCGCGATGGCCTCGGCTTTGGCGGTGGCCGGCGTGGCCAGGGCATGTTCGATCAGCACATCGCCGATCTGGCGGCCGATGGTGCGGACGGGGTTGAGCGCGGCCCGGGGATTCTGGAACACCATGGACACTTCCCGGCCGCGCAGTTCGGCCATGGCAGCTTCGGTCGCCGCATGCACCGCGATGCCGCCGAAACGGATGGCGCCCTCGACGATTCGTCCGGCCCGATCCAGGATGCGCAAGACGGCATAGGACGTGACCGACTTGCCGGAGCCCGACTCGCCGACCACGCCCACCGTCTCCCCCTTCGCCACCGTGAACGAAACCCGATCGATGGCGCGGACGCGGCCGCGGCGGGTGGCGAACTCCACCGTCAGGTCACGAATGTCCAGCAACGGAACCGTGGTCATGTCCGCCTCCCCATCGTCAGGTCCTCCGCGCGGGGTCGACGAGATCGCGCAGCCCGTCCCCCAGGAGGTTGAAGGTGAACACCGCCAGCATCAGCGCGGCCCCGGGAAACAGCGCGAGCCACCATTCCCCTGAGACGATGAAATTGGCGCCCTCGGCCACCATGATGCCCCACTCAGGCGTGGGCGGTCGGACACCGAGGCCGATGAAGGACAGGCCGGCCGCATTCAGGATGGCCCAGCCCATGTTCAACGAGATCTGCACCATCATCGGCGGCAGGGCATTGGGGAAGATGTGCACCGCCAGCACCCGGAGGTCGCCGTTGCCCGAGAGCTTGGCCGCCTGCACGAAGCCCGCGTGGCGGCGGACGTTGACCTCGGCCCGGGCCATCCGGGCATAGAACGGCAGGTTGATGATGGCGGTGGCATAGATCACGTTCTCGATGGTGTTGCCGGCGGCCGCGACGATGCCCATGGCCAGCACGAACAGCGGAAATGCCATGATGGTATCGAGGCATCGTCCCACCACCCGGTCGGTCCAGCCGCCGTAGTAGCCGGCCAGTGAGCCGATCATCGAGCCGAAGACGAACGACAGCGCCACCGCCGCGACCGAGATGGTGAGATCCAGCCGGGTCGCCACCACCACCCGGGAGAAGACGTCCCGGCCGAGCTGGTCGGTGCCGAACCAGTGGTCCCAAGAGGGCGGCTGCAATGCCCGGGCGGCGTTTGTGGCCAAAGGGTCGTACGGCACCAGCAGCGGGCCGAACACCGCGGCCCCGACGATCACCAGGAACAGGGCGAAGGCCACCGCGGTCACCGGGTTGCTGGCGACGACGTAGCGGAAATGCCGGAGAAAACTGTCCTTGGGCATGGCGGCAGGCGGCGGCACGGCGGTCGGCGAGGGCATGTCCATCGGTTCAGTCCGCCAGGCCCATGCGCGGGTCGATCAGGGTATAGGCAAGGTCGATGATCAGGTTCAGCGCCACGAACAGCAGCGCCATCGCCAGCACGAAGCCCTGGACGGCGGCGTAGTCCGAGACCACCAGCGCCTCCACCGCGTAGGAGCCGATGCCGGGCCAGGCGAACACCTTCTCCACCAGCACGTTGGCGCCGAGGGCGAAGGAGAACACCATGCCAAGGGTGGTGACCACCGGCAGCAGGGCGTTGCGGAAGGCATAGCCGAACAGCACCTGCCGCCGGGAGAGACCGGCAGCGCGGGCGGTGCGGATGAAGTCGCTGCCGAGGACCTGCAGCATTGCGGCTCGGGTCATGCGGGCGATCGGCGCCAGGGTGAACAGGCCGAGGGTGATTGCCGGCAATGCCAGATGGGCGAGGGCGCTGCCCGCGGCCGACAGGTCGCGGGCCAGCAGGGCATCCACCACGTAGAAACCGGTGATGTGCGGCGGCGGCAGAGTCAGGATGTCGAGGCGCCCCATCGGCGGCGGCGCCCAGCCGAGCAGGTAATAGAACACGTAGACCAGCGCCAAGCCGGTGAAGAACGTCGGCAGTGACACGCCGGCGGTGACCACGAAGCGGCAGGCGTGATCGATCCAGCTGTCCGGCCGGGTTGCCGCCAGGATGCCGAGAGGCACCGCCACCGCCATGGAGAGGATCAGGGCCGTCAGGGTCAGTTCCAGGGATGCCGGCAGCCGGGTGACGATCTCGGTCAGCACCGGCTGTCCGGTGGAGATGGAGGTGCCGAGGTTGCCGCTGGCCAGGTCGCCGAGGTAGGCCACGAACTGGACCGGCAGGCTGCGGTCCAGACCCAGCTCGCGCCGGATCTCGGCGATGGAGGCTTCGTCGGCGGCCGGGCCTGCGAAGTACACCGCCGGGTCTCCGGGCAACGCCCGCGTCAGCAGAAAGGTGACGATGACGATCCCGATAAGGGCCGGCACTGCCTGGAGTAGCCGGCGCCCCACCAGAACGGCCTTGGCACGGCGCGCCATCGCCTGAACCTTCGTCAGCCGGCTACAAAGGCGAGGGTGCGCACGTCCGGCATGCGATGGAACCAGAACTTGTACCCCGCCACGTCCGGGCGCATGGCCACATCGAGATTGGGCTGCCACAGCGGGATGCGCGGCACATCCTCGAACGCCTTGGCGATCATCCGCTGCATCTTCGGGGCATAGGCCGGGTCGTCCATCGGCAGGTGCAGGGTCTCCTCGATCAGTTGTGCCATCTCGGCGTCGTCGTAATTCGAGGAGTTGAACAGATTGCCCTTCACGTAGGCCCAGAAGAAGTAATAGCAGGGCGTGTTCAGCCAGCCGCCGAAGTTCTCCAGGTGCAGGGGCAACTTCTTCTCGACCAGGGCGACGGTGCGCCAGTTGGCGCCGGGGATCTTGTCGATGGTGGCGCGGATGCCGATCTTCGCCAAGCCCTCCTGGATCAGAAGGGCGGCCGGCTCGCCCCACTCGGCGGTACCGAGATCGAACGACAACGGCACCTCGAAGCCGTCCTTGAACGCCGTCTGGTCCAGCAGCTCCTTCGCCTTGTCATAGTCGGTCTGATAAGGAAACGGCTGCGGCCAAGTGATCGCTGAGGGCTCGAAGCTGTCGCCGCCCCACATCGGTGCCCCACGGCCGTAGGCGGCGTTCTGGTATATCTCCGCGTAGGGAATGGCATAGGCGACCGCCTGGCGGACCCGCCGGTCCTGGAACGGCTCGAACGCCAGGTTCGGGCAGAGCACGTGCAGACAGTTCTCGATCGGCGTGCCGACCACACTGACGGCACGGTGCGTGCTCAATTCCCGCGCATCCTTGGCCGGAATGTCATGGGACAGGTGGATGTCTCCACGCTCCACCAGCGCCCGCCGGGTGGACTGTGACGGGATCTCGCGAATGATCACCCGCCGCACCCCGGGCAGCGGTCCGCACGCCCAGTCGTCGTTGCGCTCATACACCAGCTGCTGGCCGGGGTCCCAGCGTGCCACCTTGAAGGCGCCCGAACCGGCCGGGTTGCGGTGCAGGTACTCCATCGCCCACGGGTCGTCCGGCGTGGCGTTGGCCTTGGCGACCTCGGCATTGATGACGAACGGCACCGGCACCGCCAAGTCCGGCAGGGTGAGCTTGGACGGCCGAAGGAACACCACCCGGACGGTATGATCGTCGACAACCTCGAACTGGTCAGGCGATTCCAGCGACCCGGCCCGCATCTGCACTGTGGGGAAGCCGCCCACCGAGACGGCGCGGTCCAGTGACCATTTCACGTCGTGGGCGGTAACCGGCCGGCCATCCCAGAACGCGGCTCCCTTGCGAAGGTGAAACACCACGGACATGCCGTCGCCGGCCAGCTCCCAGCTTTCTGCCAGTTCCGGCTGCAGGTTCTCGTAGTCGTAGCTGAGGGAACCATCGGGCATGGTCTTGCTTCCGAACGTGAGCAGCCGGTCGTAGCAATTGACCGCCACCTGGTAGCTCGGCCGGTTGGTGCCGGTGCGGTGCAGGTCCAGGCTGTTGATGGTGGTGCCAGTGACCACCACCAGGGTGTCGGATGGCGCCGCGCCCGCCGGCAGTGCCTTGAGGAAGGGGAGAACGCCGGCGCCGAGGGTGGCGGCCGAAACGCCTGTGAGAAAGTCTCGCCGGTTCATGGCTGTGGTCCTTGTCCCGATCGTCCCGCT
>REES01000110.1 GCA_007694935.1 Rhodospirillales bacterium | reverse complement strand
GTAATGCTGCCTGACCAGACGCTCAGTTCCGAGGTTCTCGACGCGCCGTTCCTGTTCCCCGACGGGGACGTGGTGGACCCGCGTCAAGACTTCGAGCTGGGCGGCGTGGCGCTGAACGACCCCAGCCAGGGGCTGCAGGTCACGTGGTGGTCGGCGTTCATCAGCGAGGATGGTGACGAGATTTTCGTCCAGCGGTCGGGTGAGCCGCCTATCAGCATCCTGACCGGCACCAACATCACCGAGGTGGCGCTGGCGTTCGACTCCAACATGCGGCCGCAGATCGCGTTCAAGGAGGACGGGCTGAACCGCTTCCGTTGGTTTGACACCAACGCCGGCCAGCAGGTCATCACCGACTACCCCGGCACCGACACGCTGCGGCTGGGCCTTGATGACAAACGCCCCACGCAGTCCACCGCCCGCGACGTGCTGCTGGTCTACACCCGCGATAACGGGCTGTACTTCCGTGCCCAGCGCGACCGCTACCTGGTTGAGTACACCCTCGCCACCGGGCTGCCTCCGGGCCGCCTGCTGCGGGTGGGCATGAACACGATCAATCGGTTCCAGTTCGAGTACGTCGAGGGGGCCGACCCCAACGACCTGATTTGGCCAATCGGCGGCAACCAGTGGGAAATCCCGCTCGACGCCGGCTTTGCGCCGGGCGAGGTGGTCGGGGTGTGGGCCGAGGGTGCCGGGTTCATCGGGTTCGCGGAAACACAGCTCCAGGAGACCAACGTCGGCCCGCGGCTGTTGATCGAGATCAGCGCCCCGGACGCGGACAACTTGGTCATCGGCTACCCCTACAGCGCGAAGTTCAAACCGCTGCCGCTCAACCAGCCGGACGGGCGCGGCCCCATGCTCGGGCGCAAGCGCCGCCTGATCCGGGCGATCCTGTCGGTCGAGGATGCGGCCAACCTGCTGGCCAATGAGATCCCGGTGCTGCCGGCCTCGGGTGATGACCAAGGTGTGGAGTACACGCCGCTGACCGGGGAGTACGAGGTGCGGATGCTGGGCTGGACGACGAAGGATGAACTGGAGATTGAGGCCGTTTCGCCGTATCATGCTGTAATTCGGGCCATGTTGCGGGAGTACAACCAATGAGCTGGATGGTCGCAGCAGCACAAATGGCCGGGTCCACTGTCAACCTGCTGTCCACGCTGGGGCAGTCCCGGTTTGAGTCGGCGTCGGCGCGAGCCACCGGGCGGCTTGAGCGCCGCCAGATCGCCATGGCGAGCGAGTTCGATGCACAGGCCCGCATCCGGTCCACGGGATCGCTCATCAGCGCCCAGCGGGCCGCCCTCGGCGCTTCCGGCGTCATGGGGGGCCGCACCAGTCGCTTGCTTGAGACCCAGGCGCGCATCCGGGCTGGGCGCGAGCAGATGCAGGCCGACGCCTCCCGCGTGCTGCAGGAAAGCTCCAGCATGATGAACGAACGGGCGCGGCGCACGGCGGCCCGGGTGAATACCTTCCGCGCGGCGGCCAACCTGTTCGCCAGCGGGGTGGAGACCTACAACTTCATGCAGGGGCTGCCCGGAGATGGCTAGAGTTCCCGTCGCAGAAGATCGGATCGTGTTCTCGGGGGCGCAGTTCAGCGCCACCAGCATCCCCAACCCGGCCGGTCCACTGATTGAGTCCCTCAACCGCTGGGGTGCGCGCAAGCGCGAGGAGGTTGAGCAGGACGCCCTGCGCCGTGTCCAGGCTGCCGCGATCCGTGCGCAGCGCCCGCTGGGTGTGGAGGGCATGGCTGAGGTGCCGTCCGATGTGCGGGGGCAGTTTGCTGACCAGTTCCGGGCTACGTCCGAGGCGGTGTTCACGGCCAGCCTGGACCGCACGATGCAGCAGGAGACGCGCAACCTGATCCAGCAGTACGGCGACGACCCCGAGCTGTTCGCCCACGCCTACAACGCGCTGATGGTCGGACAACTGGCGCCGCTGGAGGAGTCCAACATCGTGCTGGCCGAGGACGTGCGGCAGAAACTCGACCGGATCGGCATGGACATCATGTTCGAGCTGGAGGACGATGCCGCCGCCCGTGCGCAGGCCCAGGCCAAGTTCGAAACGCTGAGTGCGTTCAGCGAGTTCACCTCCGAGGTGTTCGACGAGTTGAACCGCACCGGCAGCGAGGCGTCCATGGCCCGCTACATCGAGCAGGCCAACGAGATGCTGGAGGCCCAGTACGAGGCGGGGTTCATCACCACTGAGCAGTTCGTCTCCCGGCGCTCGCGGTTCCGCAACAGCGCGGCGACCGAGCAGGCGTTCGGGGCGTTCCGTCAGGCGGTCGAGCGCGGCGACATTGCCGGCGCCGAGGCCATCATCGAGCGCACCGACCGGGGGTTGATGTTCGACGACAATCCAGATGGCCGCGCCACCGCCAGCCAGTTGTCCACCCGCCTGCGGGACTTGATGCGTGGGGCCGAGGAGCAAAGCCTCAACCTGCACACGGCGGCCATGCGCACCATCGACAACGCCGTAGACCGCGCAGCGCGGGGGCGGCCGATCAACATGGAGGACTTGCAGCCTGCGTTCGACACGGCGGTGACCCATGCCAACACGGGTGGGCAGATCGACGCGGTGATGCGGGCCCGGCAGGCGCTGGCCGTTGCCATGGCGACCTCCCGCGACATGCAGCAGTTGTCGCCCGGAGACCTCGTGGCGCTGGCTGAGTTCGTGGACACCGCCGACGAGATGCTGCCCGCGGGCTTGTCCGGCCAACTGTTGGACACCATCGAGCGCCGCCAGAACGAGATCAACGAGGCCGTGGTCACCGGCGACGTGTTCCGGCTGGCCGACCTGCCGTTCGGCGCTCCGCTGGAGCAGCGCAACCAGGCGCGGCAAAACATTGCGGATACGTTCGGAGTTGCGCCCAACTTCGTGCCGCACTACAGCCGTGCGGACGTGCGCCGGTTCCGGCAGGAGTTCGACGGGTTCCTCGACCGGGGTGATACCGCCGGGGCCGTTGGTATCCTTGAGCGGTTCTTCGAGCCGGTGGGCGACGACCTGGCCTCGCGGCTGGGGCTGGCCCAGCAGTACGGCGAGAGCGGCATGTCCGCGATCGCGTCCCTCGGGGCGCTGGTCGGGCCGGGCAACCTGGTCATGCTCATGGAACGCGCCCGGCAGGCCGACGAGAACCTGACCCCGCAGGAGCGCAGTGACGCGCTACGCCCCGCAGTGCTGCGGCGCATCGACGAGTTGGCCGAGGCCGCAGCCATTGGTCACCCTGACATCCAGAACCAGATCGCACAGGTACTGAGTTCGGCGTGGGCCGGGATTGCTACCGAAACCGGAGAGTCCGGCCAGCGGTCGCTGCTTCTGCGCCGCCCCACGGCCACGCTGCAGCAGTTTGACCAACTGATCGAGCCCATGCTGGGGGTGCAGACCCTGAGCAACGGGGCGCTGGTGCCAGAAGGGTTCCTGCCCGAGGGCGTGCCGGGGCGGGCGTCGGCCCGTGAGATCAACGGCTGGCTGGAGGACCCGGAGCATTTCGGCATCGTGCCGGGCGACATGAACGCGCTGGACTCTATCCGGCCACGGTTCCTGCCTGACGGCGGGGTGGCGTGGTTCTCGACTCGCTCGCCCAATGAGCTGATTCTCGACCCGCGAACCGGCGAGGTGCTGGTGGACGATCTGGAGGCCCGTGTGGCCCCGGCCCGCGACATCCCCACCCTGGGCGAGCGCATCTTCGAGGGCATCAACAACGCCATGCAGGCCAGCGGGGAGCTTTTGAGCTTCGGCGGCTACAGCACCAACTCGGCCCGCACGGCGGCCAACGTGACCGGCGCCGATCTGGACACCCTGCTGTCGATCCGGATGGTCTACGAGACCCTGCCCTTGAGTGACCGGGCCAACCGCGAACCATCTACCCTGCTGTCGGAGGCCACGCTGCAGTCCCTGCCGCAGGCTGAGTACCGTCGGGCGTGGATGGCCTCGCAGGCGCGGCGCCCCACCACCGGGCAGTTCCCCACCGAAGGGCCGCCCTCGCCGCTGCGCAACACCGACGGTGCTGCTATCGCCGCTGGGTTGATCCTCGAGCGGTTCCGGGCCAAGTACGCCACCGAGGAGCAGGCGCTGGCAGCCTACTGGATGGGCGAGGCCGTGATGGACAGCCTGGGCGACGACTGGGAGAACCAGATCGACCAGTCCACGGCGCAGTTCATCCACCGCGTGCGGCACAACAACGGGCGTCTTGGAGGTGGTCGGTGACTGAGCCGCTGCCGGACATGGTGCCCCGCACCGTCGCCGGCCAGCGCGTTGCCCCGATGCCCCTGGCCGATGGCACGATCCCCCGGACCCGGCGGCAGGCGTTCGGCGCGTCCATGCGGTTCTCCAACGACTTCGTGGTGGACCGTTGGCGTATGCTCAACGACACCGACGAGACCATCAACGAGGCCGAGTTCAACGAACTGGTCGAGGGCAAACCGGTCTCGTTCTTCCAGGGCATCACGCGCCGGCAGGCCGAGCGCCGCCTGGCCGAGTACGACTTCCAGCAGTGGGACCAGCAGTTCACACAGGCGCCGTTCTCGCAGTTTGCCGGCATGGCCATCCCGTTCTTCTACGAGCCGGGGACCATTGCCAGTATGCCGGCGGGTGCGCGCAACATTGCCAACATCACCCGGGCGGGGTCGCTGACGTTCCGGCAGTTCATGCAGCAGAGTACCGTCGGCGCCAGCAAGATCGCCGGGGTCTCGGTGCCGCTGGAGGCCGCCGCACAGATTCGCCAGACTGGCGTGGTCGAGCCCATGACCCTGGCCGCCACAGGACTGGTGCCGTTCGCCCTGACCCCGGCGTTCGGTGCGCTGGGCCGCGGGGTACGCCTCGGGCTGGGCCGGATCAAGGATGGCCCGATGACCAAGAACGTCATCGACGCCACGCACGGGCGCGTAGACCCTGAGACCGCCAGCCGGATCGCGGACAATACGGCCAGCAGCGTGCCGCCTCGGCCGCGCGTCCTGAGCAGCGACCCCACGCCGCCCACCGAGCGGCTGAACGTGTGGTTCCAGGGCTACCCGGGCGGTCGGGCGCAGTGGCTGCGCGACATCTCGGCGGGCAAGGACCTGGCGCGGAGCTATGCCCGCGACCTTGGGCTGGACCCGGACGCGCCGTCGGTGCGCGACCTTGTGGTGTTGATGCAGGATCGCTCGGCCCAGACGTTCGACACCCCGCCCAGCTACAACGGCAAGGTGCTGCACATGCTCAACCGGCTGCGCGCCGGCAAGGCCACGCCCGACGACATCAGTTCCCTGACCGATGCCGGTCTGGTGCTGCCCAGGGCGCGGTTGGTCGGTGGTGAGCTGGTGCCCACGGGCGAGAACGCCCTATCGGTCACCGGGCGCCTGCTCGATGACGCGCTGCGAAACTCCAAGACCCCGGAGAACCGGGCGTTCATCAACAGCGTGATCAAGCGCGGGTCTGCGGCCGTAGACGAGGTGGCCGCCCGACGCGGCATTGACCTGGACCCGGACACCAACCCGCAGGCCAGCCCCAACCGGGTCGCCTCGGCCGAGGTGGTGAGCGACGAGGACTTGCTCAAGGCGCTTGATGCCGCCTGGCTCAAGACCGCTCGCCGGGGCGAAGGTATGCCCACCGACACGCCCCCTGCCCGCGACCCGGCGCCGGGACCGCAGAAGTCGCGTATCATCGACGCCGACCAGACCGAGATTGATGCCGGCATCCGGCGCATGGGCGGCGACCCCGAGCAACTGAACAACATCCGTGACCGCATCCTGGCCCAAATGGACACCTGCGCGAGGCCCGGATGAGCGTAAAAGACTGTCTCAATGAAGCAGTGCGGATCATGGCCTCGGTCAGTAGCGACGTGCTGCCCACTGAGTACCGGGATGAGATCGTGCGGGGTATGCGCGGTGTGCTGGACAGCCTGGACGGTAAGGACCCGGCTGTCGCTATCGCCCGCATGAAGGCAGCGGCCCGCGAGGCCGATCTGGACGCCCGTGCGGCCAACTTCTCCAAGCTGGCACAGGAACGCAAGGACCCCGAGATCACCGCTCGGTTTTTGGAGGGCGATCCTGCCCAGAAAGCCTACGAACTGCGGCAGTTTATCGACCCGCTGCCGGGCAACCGGGGTGCCGCAGACCAGTCCTACATGACTCGGGTCCGGGGTGAGGTCGGCATCATGCAGGGCCGGCTGAACGAGGTCATTGCCCGACTGACCGAGGGGTTCTACATCCGGCCGACCAAGTACGCCGATGAGCTGCGCCGGGGCCTGCTGGGGCTGGCGACCGACGATCCGCAGGTTGCCGCCGACGTCAAGCTGATCCGCGAGACCTTCCAGCCGTATCTCAAGCGCCTGCAGCAGGCCGGGGTCCACGTAGCCGAGGTCGAGAACTGGTGGATGCGCGACTGGGACCTGGCCCGTATCTTGTCCAACGAGTCCCGGTTCGACGAACTGATGGCCCGGGGGTTGAGTAAGGAGGTTCACCCCGACCCCGGCGCTACCGTGGCCCGCATGAAATACAGCTTGTCCGAGCGCGACACCAGCGGCAGCAAGAACCTCGGCATCGGGATGCGCCGCAAGATCATGTTCGACGATCCCGAGATCGAGTACCTCATGATGAAGGAGTTCGGGCGGGGTGACCTGTCCGCACAGCTCTTGAGGGTCATCGACACGCTGTCTCAGGAGGTCACGGCCTCGGAGATGCTCGGCCCGCTGTGGCGACAGAAGGT
>REES01000105.1 GCA_007694935.1 Rhodospirillales bacterium | reverse complement strand
GCCGCGCTGCTGGCGGAGCGCTTCCGCCTGGCCTGCCGTCGTCTCGGCCTCAACAGCCGAGACGACGGCGGTGACGGCCTGGACGTCACGCAGTTCACGGTGCCGCCGGCACCGGGGCAGCAGCTCAGCCTGCCGCTGTAATGCCGCGGCCGACACGCTCAGGCCGGTGTCCTACGGTGTCGGTCGCCGGCGGTGCCGTCCGCTTCAGCACCAGGTCCAGGAGGCGCCGTCCGGCCGCGCCGAGCCGCGTTGGCATTTCATCACCGGCTCACTGTTCCCGTCGTCCGGTCCGCCTCCGGCCGGAAGCCGACGGCGACCAGATACATTTCCGAGGATTCGGGGCGGGACGACGGCGGCTTGACGTGGCGGACGGAGGCGAACCGGCGCTTGATCTCGGCCAGCAGGCCGCTTTCCGTCCCGCCCTGGAACACCTTGCAGACGAAGACGCCGCCAATCCCCAACACTTGAGAAGCGAACCCGTAGGCGGCCTCGGCCAGCGCCATGATCCGTAAGTGGTCGGCACCGCGGTGGCCGATGGTGGCAGGCGCCATGTCGCTCAGCACCACGTCGGCCGGCCGGTCCAGCGCGTCCTCCAGGCGCGCCATGACCGCCTCGTCCAGGAAGTCGCCGGTGATGGTCACCGCCCCTGCCACCGGTTCCATCGGCAGCAGATCCACGGCGAGCACCCGGCCGCCGCCGTCCGTCCCGGCCCGCACCCGTTCGGCCGCCACCTGGGTCCAGCCGCCGGGGGCGGCGCCGAGATCGACCACCCGGGCTCCGGGCCTGAGAAAGCGGAACCGGTCGTCCAGTTCCAGCAGTTTGAACGCCGCCCGGGAGCGGTAGCCCTTGCGCCTCGCGGCGATCACATAGGGATCGGCCAGATGGCGCTTGAGCCAGCGCGCCGACGAGGGTTTCCGCTTCGGCCCCTTCACGGCTCGTCCACGGCCCGCGCCGCGACGAAGCCGTCTTCCGCCATCATCGCCGCGAGCAAACCTTCGCGTATGCCGCGGTCGGCGACGGTGAGCCGCCCCACCGGCCAGCGCCGGCAGACCGCTTGAAGGATGGCGCAACCGGCGACCACCAGGTCGGCCCGGTCGACCCCGATGCAGGGATTGGCGGCACGGGCCGACAGCGAGGTCGCCGCCAGGGTGGCACTGACCACGGCAAGATCGCGGAAGCTCAGGGTCAGGCCATCCACCCTCGAGCGCTGGTAGCGCTTGAGTCGGAGGTAGCAGGCGCCGAGGGTGGTGACGGTGCCGGAGGTGGCCAGCATCTGCACCCGGCCGGCGCGGATCGCCTCGTCCACCCGGGTCGCCTCGGGGAAGCGCTCGAGATGGCGGCTCAACGCCTCGACCATGGCCGCGAATGTCGCCGGCGGCACGCGATCGCTGCCATACCGTTCGGCGAAGGTGACCACCCCACAGGGAATTGACAGGAACGCGAGCACGCGCGGCGGGCCGTCCGTGCGCTGCTCGATCCAACTCACCTCGGTGGAGCCGCCGCCGATATCGACCAGCAGGGCGAAGCCGAAGGAATGCGGCGTCAGCAGCCCCTGGCAGCCGGCAAGGGTGAGCGCGATCTCGTCGTCGGCGCTCAGCCTTTCAAGCCGGAGGCCGGTCTGTCGCTTGACCTCGGCGACGAAGGCGGTGGCGTTGGCCGCCTGCCTGCAGGGCTCGGTGGCAACCGCTCGGACCCGGCGGACCCCGGCCCGGTGCATCCGATAGATGCAGCAGCGGAGCGCGTCCAGCGCCCGCTCCACCGCCTCGGGCGACAGCTCACCCCGTCGGTCGAGCCCCTCCCCCAGTCGGACCGGGCGGGAGTACCCTTCGATGACGCGACAGCCCCGCGCGCTAGCCGGTTTGGCGATCAGCAGGCGACAGTTGTGGGTGCCGAGATCGATGGCGGCGTACACCGGCGCCGGCATGGCAGCCTGCTGCACCGCTCGAAGCGGCTCGGTGGCGGCGTGCGCCCGCGCACTCGTGCCAACAGCGTTCTCGCTGGCCGACCCCACTGGCTGTCCCCTCACTGCCCCTGCTGGCCCGCGGCAACCGAACCGCCACCATCCGCCCCAATTCACAAGTTTAACACACTTGGCGTGGAATGCAGCCCCCGGAAGCACCCTTGGCCGCGAACGGGAACGGAACCCCGATCCGGTCGTGGCAGCGAACCGTCCCGGCCGGCTGGCATTGTCGCGGGAACGGGGATCGGTCATAAGGCGATCGACCTGGATCGAACCGCGCTGCCTGGACCGATGCGACGCCTCTTCCTGATCCTTGACCTGGCCCGGCGGGACCTGCGCGGCGGCATGCGAACCCTGTGGATCGCGGTGGCGGGGATCGCGCTCGGGGTTGCGGCGATCGCCGCGGTCGGCACCCTCGGTGCCGCGGTGCTGGAGGGGGTGCGGGCGGAGGCCCGGGAGGGCATCGGCGGCGACATCTCCCTCCGCCTGTTCCACCGCCCGGCCGACCCGGCGGCGCGCCAAGTGCTGGAAGCCGCCGGCCGGCTGAGCGAGATCGCCGAACTGCGCCCGCTGGCGCGGACGGCCGACGGCGCCACCCCGGTGCTTGTGGAGCTGAAAGCGGTGGATGACGCCTACCCGCTGGTCGGCCATGTGGAACTGAGCCCGGCGGTGCCCCTCGGCGAGGTGCTGGCCCGGCAGCACGGCCTCTGGGGTGCGGCGGTCGACCAAGCCCTGCTTGCGGAACTCGGGGCCGAAACGGGCGATTCTGTGCATCTCGGCGACATCGCCGTCGTGATCCGCGCCGTTCTTCTGCACGAGCCGGACCGCAGCTTCCGTGCCCTCACCCTCGGCCCTCGGGTGATCATCCATCGGAATGCCCTGGAGGCAACCGGCTTGGCGCCGCCGGGCGCGCCGGTCTACTGGTACTATCGCCTCCGCCTGGCCGATGCGGCCACGGCCGACGCCGTCATCACCGATATCGAGACGCGGTATCCCGATGCCGGCTTCCGCATCGTCAACGCGGCCGACGGCATGCCGGGGGTGGAGCGCACCGTGGACGTCGCCCGGGTGCTGCTGCTGCTGATGGCCGTGGCGGTGCTGCTGGTGGGCGGTGTGGGTGTCGCCGCCGCCGTGTCGGCCCACCTTGCCGGCAAGACCACCACCGTGGCGACGTTCCGGAGCCTCGGCGCCTCGCAGCGGCTGGTCTTCGCGGTGTTGCTGGCGGAGATCCTGGCGGCGACCGTGCTCGCGGTGCTGATCGGCCTCTTTCTTGGCGGCGGCGGTGCCCTGGTGGTCGCGGCGCTGGCGCCCGAGGCGTTGCCGCTGCCGGCCGGCCTGATGCCAGATGCGCGGGCGTTCGCGGTTGCCGCCGGGTTCGGGATGCTGACGGCTCTGGCCTTCGGGCTGTGGTCGCTGGCACGCATCAGGGACGCGGCGCCGCAGCACCTGTTCCGGGACCTGGTGATGCCGCGGGGCCGGCCGGCCGCCAAGGTGGCCTTCGCCGCGCTGGCGGCCGCCGGTGCGGTGGCGGCCCTGCTGCTGGCGGTCACCGGGATGCCGCTGATCGCGGCCCTGTTCACCGCCTTGGCGGGCGCCGGCGTGATCGCGCTTCTCGGCGCGGCCAAAGCGGTGGCGTGGGCGGCACGCCGGGCGCCGAAACGGCTGCCGGCGGCGGTCCGGCTGGCGGTCGGGAACCTCGGCCGCCCCGGTGCAGCGACCCTGCCGGTGGTGATGGCGGCCGGGCTCGGGCTCACCGTCCTGGTCACCGTCGCCATCGTGGCCGACCATGCGCACCGGCACCTGCGAGAGACCCTGCCGGCTGAGGCACCGGACCTGTTCTTTCTGGCCATACCGCCCGATCGGGCCGACGCGTTCGCCACCGCCCTGAGCGGCCAAGCGGGCGTCGAGCGGGTCGCGCACACACCATTCGTGCACGGCCGGCTGACCCGGATCAACGGCACGCCGGTGCACCAACTGCAGGTGCCGCGGGACGTCGCTTGGCTGGTGCGGGGCGACCGCGGCCTGTCCTGGTCGGCGATGCCGCCGGCCGGCGCGACCCTCACCGACGGGACCTGGTGGCCGGCGGATTATGCGGGACCGCCGCTCGCGTCGCTGGACGCCCGGGTCGCCGCCCGGCTGGGCCTCGCCGTCGGCGACCGGATCACCGTCGACCTGGTGGGCCGGCCGGTGGAGGCTGCGATTGCCAACCTGCGCGCGGTCGACTGGACCGGCATCGACCTGGATTTCCCGATCCTGCTGTCACCGCCCCGGGAACCGCTACCCTACACCCACGTCGCCGCCGCGTGGCTGGAATCCGGCGCCGTTGAACCCACCATCGCGGCGATGGCGGACCGGTTTCCGGCCTCCCCGGCGGTGCGGGTGGCCGCGATCCTGGACAGCCTTGAACGCCTGGTGGCTGCCGTGGCCGGCGCCCTGCTCGCCGCCGCCGCGGCGGTGACCGCCACCGCGGTGGTGGTGCTGGCCGGGAGCCTCGCCGCCAGCTGGTATCGACGGGTGGACGAGATGGTGCTGATGCAGGTGCTGGGCGGACACCGCCGGCAGATTGCCGGGGCAGCGGCACTGGAGTTGGCGATCCTGGGGCTCGTCACCGCGGTGCTGGCGACGGCGTTCGGTACTGCCGCCGGCTACGCGGTGGTGCTCCAGATCACGCCGGACGGGGGAGCGCCGCTGTCGGCGGTATCGGCCAAGATTGCCGCAGTCGCGGTGGCCGCCATGGCGCTGGCCGGGTGGTTGCTGCCGCAGCGGGCGCTGGCACGCTCTCCGGCAGCGCTGTTGCGAGCGCGTCATCCCGCGACCTGACCGGCCGCCCGGCCGTGCCCCGCGCGGCTGACAATCGATAATGGCGATCGTGAAACTTAGAATTTTTCATCCCATCGATCGTTGATGATGGCCGTACCCGGCCCACATCAAGTGCACTGGTTTTTTTGCAGTGACCCTACAACGGAGGTAGATCATGTTGAGCGTTGGTGACCGTTTCCCGGACTTCAACCTGAAGGCCGTGGTGTCCACCGATCCCAAGACGGCATTCAGCCACATCACCGATCAGACCGATGCCGGCAAGTGGCGGGTCGTGTTCTTCTGGCCGAAGGATTTCACCTTCGTGTGTCCCACCGAGATTGCCGCCTTCGGCAAGCTCAACGGCGAGTTCACCGATCGGGACACGGTGGTGTATGGCGTCAGCACCGACAGCGAGTACGTCCATCTGGCCTGGCGTCAGCACCATGAGGATCTGCGCGACCTTCCCTTTGCCATGCTGTCCGACCTCAAGCGGGACCTGAGCGGGGCTCTCGGTGTGCTCGACAAGGGCGAGGGCGTGTGCCTGCGCGCCACCTTCATCGTCGATCCCGACGGCATCATCCGGTTCGTTTCGGTGAATGACCTGAACGTCGGCCGTAACCCGCAGGAGGTGCTTCGCGTGCTGGACGCGCTCCAGACCGACGAACTCTGCCCTTGCAATTGGCAGAAGGGCGACGACGTTTTGAGGGCGGCCTAGGCTCTTCGGACCCCTGGACGGAACGCTTCGGACCGCCATCCTGCGATGGCGGTCCCCCCTCAGCCCGGGAACAAGGAACGGATCGAATGTCATTGGAAACCCTGAAGAACAGCCTGCCGCCCTACGCCAAGGACTTGAAGCTGAACCTGTCAACCCTGGCGTCGGAACCGGCGCTGACGGAGCAGCAGCGGAACGGCACCTTCGTGGCGGCAGCCCTGGCTTCGCGCAACCCGGGCGTGATCGCGGCCGTCGCCGATGAGTTCGGTAGCCGGATGACGGCGGAGGCGGTGACGGCGGCCAAGGCCGCGGCGGCGATGATGGCGATGAATAACGTCTATTATCGGTTTGCCCATCTGGTGTCGAACCGCGATTATCAGTCGATGCCGGCCAAGCTGCGCATGAGCGTCATCGGCAAGCCGGGCGTCGACAAGACGGATTTCGAGTTGTGGTCGCTGGCGGTGTCGGCGATCAACGGTTGCGGCGCCTGTGTCGATGCCCACGAGCGGGAACTGCGCAAGGCCGGCATGAATGCGGAGGCGATCCAGGCTGCGGTGCGGATCGCTGCCGTGGTTCATGCGACCGCCGCCACCCTTGGCGGCGAGGCGGCGTTCGAGGCGTCGGAATTGACCGCCGTCTAGGCGGATGGATCGGTGGGTGGGTTCACACATGCGATGGCGCACACGGGGTAGGGGACAATGAAGGGCAATCGCCGACTGGGACTGTGGCTGCTGGCGGGGCTGGTGCTGTTCCTGCTGTTCAGCGCGTTGCAGGGTCCGGGCCCGGGCCCGCAGCAGGGTGAGCAGCTCTCCTATTCCGAGTTCCACGCCAACGTCGAGGCGGGCAGTGTGTCCGAGGTGACCATCCGCGGCCAGGAGGCGACCGGGGCCCTGCGCGACGGCCGGCCGTTCCGGACCGTGATTCCCCAGGGAGCGGACGTGGTGCCCTCGCTGATCGAGCGCGGCGTCCGCGTTTCGGCCACCCCGCCGCCGCAGCCGAGTCTGTTGAGTTCCCTGTTCATCTCGGCCTTTCCGGTGCTGCTGCTGATCGCGGTGTGGATCTACTTCATGCGGCGGATGCAGGGCGGGGGGCCGGGCGGCGGCATCATGGGCTTCGGCAAGAGCCGCGCCCGCATGCTGGCCCAGGATCACCGGCGGGTGACCTTCGACGACGTCGCCGGGATCGACGAGGCCAAGCAGGAACTGGAGG
>REES01000120.1 GCA_007694935.1 Rhodospirillales bacterium | reverse complement strand
ATCGGCGCGCGGCTCCAGGTCGCCGAAGCGGGTGAACTCGCCCTCGAAGTAGAGCCGCACGGTGCCGATGGGGCCATGCCGCTGCTTGGCGACGATCACTTCGGCGGTGTTGTGCACCGTTTCGCAACGCTCCTTCCATTTGTCGTGACGGGTGAGGAACTTGCTCAAGTCTTCGTCGGCCCGCTGCATCGGCTCGCCGCGCTCGAGGTAGTATTGCTCCCGGAAGATGAACATCACCACGTCGGCATCCTGCTCGATGGTGCCTGATTCGCGCAGGTCGGCCAGTTGCGGGCGCTTGTCCTCCCGCTGTTCCACTGCCCGGGAGAGCTGCGACAGGGCCAGCACCGGGATATCCAGCTCCTTGGCCAGCCCCTTCAGGCCACGGGTGATCTCCGACAGCTCCTGGACCCGGCTGTCGTACCGTTTGTTCGCCGGCGTGATCAGTTGCAGGTAGTCGATGACGATCAGACCGAGCCCATGCTGGCGCTTGAGCCGGCGCGCCCGGGTGCGCATGGCGCTGATGCCGAGCCCCGGGGTGTCATCGATGAACATCGGAATCCGGTACAGATCCTGGCTGACCTGGGCCAGGGTCAGGAACTTCTCCTCGTTGAGCATGCCCTTTCGGATCTGGTCCGAGGGGATCCGGGCGCGTTCGCCGAGGATCCGGGTGGCAAGCTGCTCTTCCGACATCTCCAGCGAGAAGAACGCCACCACCGCGCCGTCGTCGGCGCCGTTCTCCATCCGGGCTCGGGCGGCGTTGAAGGCAATGTTGGTGGCGAGCGCCGTCTTGCCCATGGACGGCCGACCGGCGAGGATGATCAGGTCGGATGGATGCAGTCCGCCCAGCTTGCCGTCGAGATCGCGAAAGCCGGTGGGCACGCCCACGATCAGGCCGCTGCGCTTGTACGCGGTCTCCGCCATGGTGATGGCGCTCTGCAGCGAGTCGCGGAAGCTGGAGAACCCGCCCTGATAGTCGCCGGTGGTGGCAAGGTTGTAGAGGTGCTGCTCCGCCTGCTCGATCTGCCTGGAAGCGGGTTCGTCCAGCTCGGCGTCATAGGCGTGCTCGGTGATCTCCTCGCCGACGGCAATCAACTCCCGGCGCAGGTAAAGCTCATGGATGATCCGGCCGTACTCGCCGGCATTCATCACCGTGGTTGCCTGATCGGCCAACTCGACCAGATAGGGGGTGCCGCCGATGTCCTCGAGGACACCGTTTTGCTGGAAGTAGGGGCCGAGGGTCACGGGGTTGGCGGTCTGTCCCCGTTCGATCAGGGTGACGCACGCCTGGAAGATGCGGCTGTGCTCGTTGAGGGCGAAGTGCTCCGGGCGCAGGAACTCGGCTACCATCTCGTAGGCCCGGCGGTTGTCCAGGAAGATCGCGCCGAGCAGGCCTCGCTCGGCGTCGACGTTGTGGGGCAGGCGCCGGAATGCCGGCATCCCGGCGGTGGCCACCCCGGGCGGGGCGATCAGCGAAGCCATGGGCCTGGGATTCTCCCTCACGGACGTTCAACGGGCCCCAAGGCTACCGGAGCGGCAGCCGGCCCGTCACCCGGGACGACTGGGGAGAAGGGAAGCTATGGGGGATGAACCCGTGGGATGGCGCCCGCCCTGTGAAACCCGGGGACAGTTTGGGGATAAATGGCCCGACGGGGACGGTGACTCAGGCGGCCCGCGCCGCCTTCTTGCGCTCGTGCTCCTTCAGGAGCTTCTTCCGGATCCGAATCGATTTCGGCGTCACCTCCACCAGCTCATCGTCGTTGATGAACTCCAGCGCATATTCCAGGGTGGGGATGATGGGCGGCACCAGGATGATGTTCTCGTCCGAGCCGGCGGCACGGATGTTGGTAAGCTGCTTGGCCTTGAGCGGATTGACCACCAGATCGTTGCCGCGGGTGTGGATGCCCACCACCATGCCCTCGTAGACTTCCGCCCCGTGGCCGATGAACAGGCGGCCCCGCTCCTGAAGGTTGAACAGGGCGTAAGCCAGTGCCTTGCCGGTGGCCATGGAGACCAGGGCCCCGTTGAGCCGGCGCGCCAGCACCCCGTCCGCCATCGGCGCATAGCGTTCGAAGGCGTGCACCATCACGCCGGTGCCGGAGGTGACGGTGAGGAATTCCGAGCGGAAGCCGATCAGGCCGCGGCTCGGCACCAGGTAGTCGAGGCGGACCCGGCCCTGGCCATCCGGGACCATATCCCGAAGCTCGGCCCGGCGCTCGCCCAGCCGTTCCATCACCGCGCCCTGGTGGCCTTCCTCGATATCGACGGAGAGGCTCTCCCATGGTTCGCAGGCGACGCCGTCGATGGTCTTGAGGATCACTTCCGGCCTCGAGATGGCGAGTTCGAAGCCCTCCCGACGCATGGTCTCGATGAAGATGGCAAGGTGCAGCTCGCCGCGGCCGGAGACCTGGAAGCGGTCCGGCGAGTCGGTCGGCTCCACCCTGAGAGCCACGTTGTGCAGCAGCTCCTGCTCAAGCCGATCGCGGAGGTTGCGGCTGGTGACGAAACGGCCCTCCCGGCCGTTGAACGGGGAATCGTTGACCTGGAAGGTCATGCGGATGGTGGGTTCATCCACGACCAGCGGCGGCAGCGGCGCCACCGCGTCGGGGTGACACAGGGTGTCGGAGATGCGAAGCCCCTCGATCCCGGAAAATGCGATGATGTCGCCGGCGGCAGCCTCCTCCCGCTCGATCCGCTCCAGGCCATGGAAGCCCAGCACCTGGAGGACGCGGCCGCGACGGACACTGCCGTCGGCGGCGGCGACAGCGACGGTGGCACCGCGGCGCACCCGCCCGCGGCGGATGCGGCCGATGCCGATGACACCAAGATAGCTCGAGTAGTCGAGGGCGCTGACCTGAAGCTGGAACGGCGCCTCCGGGTCCACGACCGGCGGCGACACCCGATCGACGATCGTCTCCAGCAGCGGCGTCATGTCACCGTCCCGCGCCTCGGCGTGCGGCGACGCCCAGCCCTGCAAGGCGGAGGCATAGAGGACCGGGAAATCGAGCTGTTCCTCGCTGGCGTCCAGGCGATCGAACAGATCGAAGGTCTGATCCACCACCCAGTCGGGCCGCGCGCTTGGCCGGTCGACCTTGTTGACGACGACGATCGGGCGGAGCCCCTGGGCCAGCGCCTTGCGGGTGACGAAGGTGGTCTGCGGCATCGGGCCGTCCACCGCGTCCACCAGCAGCAGCACGCAATCCACCATGGACAGAACCCGCTCGACCTCGCCGCCGAAATCGGCATGGCCCGGGGTATCGACGATATTGATGCGGTAGCCGTTCCAGGTGATGGCGGTGTTCTTGGCGAGGATGGTGATGCCGCGCTCCCGCTCGAGGTCGTTGCTGTCCATCACCCGTTCGGCCAGTTCGCCGCGCTCGGCCAGGGTGCCGGACTGGCGCAGGAGCTGGTCGACCAGGGTGGTCTTGCCATGGTCGACATGGGCGACGATGGCGATGTTGCGCAGGCGGGTGACGTGGTCGATCATGGAGGTTCCGATATCCGGCGGGGGATTGGGCCTTATATGGCGGATTGTATGACAGACGCTAGCGCGGCCGAACATCCCGGCGGCCGGCGACCGATGCAGTGCCGCGGGAGATGACGGTCGGTTTCACCCTGCTCGCGACCGACGGGAGCGCCCGGCGCGGCAGTCTTGACACCGCCCATGGCCGTGTCGAGACGCCCGCGTTCATGCCGGTCGGGACCGCCGCCACCGTCAAGGCGATGACACCGGCGATGGTCGCCGAGGCTGGCGCCGACATCCTGCTCGGCAATACCTACCACCTTATGCTGCGTCCCGGGGCCGAGCGGATCCAGCGACTGGGCGGCCTGCACGCGTTCATGCGCTGGGATCGCCCGATCCTCACCGATTCCGGCGGCTTCCAGGTGATGTCGCTGGCCTCCCGCCGGACCATCAGCGAGGACGGGGTGGTGTTCCGGTCCCACCTGGACGGCAGCCCCCATCACCTGACACCGCGCACCGCGGTGCGGATCCAGCACCTGCTGGGAAGCGACATCAGCATGGTGCTGGACGAATGCACGCCATTCCCGGTGGACCGGGACACGGCGGCGGCATCGATGGCCCGGTCCATGCGCTGGGCACGGCGGTGCCGGGATGCCTTCGTCGACCGGCCGGGCCACGGCCTGTTCGCCATCGTGCAGGGCAGCGTGTTCCCGGACCTGCGGGCCCAGTCGGCCGCTGCCTTGCTGGAGATCGGCTTCGACGGCTATGCCATCGGCGGCCTCGCCATCGGCGAGGGTCAGCGCACCACCTTCGCCGTCACCGAGGCGACGGCTCCGCTGCTGCCGGCCGACAAGCCGCGCTACCTGATGGGCGTGGGCAAGCCCGACGACCTGGTGGGTGCCGTCGCCCGCGGCATCGACCTGTTCGACTGCGTGCTGCCGACCCGGTCCGGGCGGACCGGACAGGCCTGGACCCGGTTCGGTCCTCTCAACCTCTCCAACGCCTGCCACGCCGACGACCCGCGGCCGCTGGATCCGGAATGCCGATGCCCGGCCTGCGCCGGCGGGTTCAGCCGCGCCTACCTCAATCATCTGCTGCGAGCGAGAGAAATCCTGGCGGCAATCCTGCTGACCGCCCACAACCTGACCTATTACCAGGACCTGATGGCCGGCATGCGGGCCGCCATCGCCGCCGGCCGGTTCGAGGCGTTCCGGGCCGCGTTCGCCGCCTTCGGCCAGACGACCTCCGCTGCGGCCGGCGGGGATGATGATGCATCGAACGCAGCGGACGATCGGGACGATCGGGAGGAACGGTCGCACCGGGGTGTCGGGTCTCTCGCCTGAGCCGGCAACCCACCCGGCCGCGGGCGAATCAGGCGGCGTGGATGACTGCCGACCGGGGCAGCGTTGTGGTCACGGCACCACCCAGCATCTCCAGCAGCACCCGCACACGATCGCCCGGCGCCAGACTGACGACGGTCGCAACCTGATCCGCGAACGGGCCACTGGCCACCCGGACACGTTGCCCCGGCCGAAGTTCGGCCGCCGGCATCGCCCAGATGCCGTCCGGATCGATCGCGTCACGAAGCGTCACCACAAAGCCGTCCGGCACGACCTGCGGCTTCAGGTCCTGCGTCAACAGGCGCCGGACCCCGAACGAGTGATTGATCGTCCCCCAGGACTCCCGATCCAGATCCAGCTCGACGAAAAGGTAGCCCGGAAATACCGGAGCCCGAATCGTCTCGATCTTCCGGGCATGGCGGCGGGTTCGAGCCATCACCGGAAACCAGGCACGAAAGCCCTGGCGTAGCAGGTTCAGCTCGGCCCGCGCCTCCTGATGCGGCAGCGTGTTGACAACGCACCATTCGCTCACGTCACCGTCTCCACCCTTTGCGTGGCAGCCGCCGGCTCCGGCCGCCGTTCGGAGATCCGCAACAGCGCCGGCACCAGCACCTGGCGTTCGCCCGAAACCGCGCGCACCGCGTCGAAGGCTTCCTGCGGGTGGCGCGAGGCCGTCATCACCAGAGCCGCGGCCGGTTCCACCCCATCCAGGGTCCGGAGCACCGGCAGGCCGTAGAGCCGATCGGCGTTCGATACGCGCTCGAGTATGCCGATGATCTCCACCTCGGCGTCGCGAGCCGACAGCAGCGCAATCTCCGCCAGTTCGCCGCCACCGACCAGGACCACCCGGGTGATGCCGCAGGCCCGAGCACGGCCGAGCAGCGCCGCATACTCCTCGCGCGCCTTCCGGAAGAAATCCAGGGACACTTCCAGATACTCCGCAACCAAGCGGCTCTTCTCGGTAAAACCATGCGGCGTGAGGTAGTAGGCCCAGCGCTTGTAGGGCGCCGCCTTCGCCTTGACGAGGCCCTTTTGGACAACGCGCCGGAGGAGCGCATTGACCAACCCCACCGATACGGAGAGGCGCTTGGACAACGCCATCTGGGTCACAACCTCTCCCCGCTCGAGCGCGGACAGGAGATCAAGCTCGGCCTGAACCCTGGATTTGTCGGACATCACGTCTCCCGCATCATTCACACCATGAATGACGTCGATGGGCGAAAAGATCAACAGGTGAACTTCACAACGTGAAACACGCCGACACGATGCTGGCGCCCCACGTTCGCATCACCGCTCCGCGGGCGGTGACGCTCCCCCCTCTGCTGCATTCCCCTGTGGCGGCCGCCGGGAGCGGAGCTTTCCGACCTTGCGCGAGAGCTTCAGGTGATACTGGGCGCGGCCGCCGGCTTCATAGACCAGCCGCCCGACCAGCTCCCCGAGCAGGCCTTGCCCGATCAGGATGATGCCGGAGAGAATCAGCAAGGTGCCGACCATGAGGAGGGGGCGGTGGCCGATATCCTCACCGAGCACGATCTTGAGGAACCCCAGGTAGGTCCAGATCAGCGCTCCGGGGATCAGGCACATCAAGCCGACGCCGCCGAACAGGTGCAGCGCCCGCTGCAGATACTTCCGCAAAAACACGATCAGGAACACGTCGAGGATCACCCGGAAGGTCCGGTCGAGGCCGTACTTGGAGCGGCCGTGCCGGCGCGGATTGTGGGTGACCACCACCTCCTTGATGTTGGCGCCGACTTCCCCGAGCAGCGCCGGCATGAACCGGTGCAGTTCCCCGTAGAGGCGCGTCAAGGCCAGGCTGTCCCGCCGGTAGACCTTCAGTGTGCAGCCGAAATCATGCAGGTCGCTGTCGGTCAGCCGGCAGATGATGCGGTTGGCCAGCCACGAGAATGCCTTGCGGACCGGGGCGTCCTGCCGGTTGCGCCGCCAGCCGCAGAGGACATCGAGATCCTCATTCTCCAGGGTCTCGATCATCCAGGGAATGTCGGATGGATCATTCTGCAGGTCGCCGTCCAGACTGACAACGATGGGTGCCGAGGTGGCGTCGAAGCCGGCCTGCAAGGCGGTCGCCTGGCCGTAGTTGCGCGCGAGAAAGACACCGCGCACGCTGGGGAAGGATGCTTCGGCGTCGATGATGGCCTCGGTCGTGCCATCGGTCGAACCGTCGTCCACCAGCAGCAGCTCGTACGGCCGGCCGAACCGGGACAGCGCCTGGTCCACCGCCTCCACCAGGGGGCGCACGTTGTCCTTCTCGTTGTACATCGGCACCACCACGCCGATACTCATCGGCGGATTGGCCGCCCCGGCCTCGTGCTCCAGCGCGCCAGCCACGCCCCCTGATGACAACTCCCGGTTCATCGAAACGCCCTCCGTACCTTCGCCCTGACCAGATCGGCCACGCCCGATGGGTCGCGGCCCGGATCGCGATGAGCCGGCCTGAGCGCGGCAGCCGTGCCGCCAAGCGTCATCGTATCTGCGATCGGCGCAACCGTCAGCCGAGGCCAAGAGCATGCCACGAGGACACCCGCAACACCACGCACGCGAAAGGGGCGTACCTCCCGCGAAGGCACAAGTCTTGACAGCAAGCGGGGATCTCTCATCCTTCGGGTTTCGCTGCTGGGAGGAAACAAATCCATGAAACGTCGCCATTTCCTCAAGGGTGCCGGCGCCGCCGGCGCCGCATCGGTTGCTGCCGCCACCCCGTTCGCCAGCCCCGCCATCGCCCAGGGGCGGACCGAATGGCGGATGGTCACCACCTGGCCCAAGAATTTCCCTGGCCTCGGTGTCGGTGCCCAAAGGCTCGCCGACCGCATCACCGCCATGTCCGATGGCCGCCTGAACATCCGGGTCTTCGGGGGAGGCGAGCTGGTCCCGCCCCTGCAGGCCTTGGACGCGGTGATCGAAGGGGCCGCGGAGATGAGCCACGGTGCCGCCTACTATTGGCAGGGCAAGAACCGCGGCCTGTCATTCTTCACCGGGGTTCCCTATGGCATGACGTCGCGGGAGTTGTCGGCTTGGGTCCGTTACCAGGGCGGGCAGGAAATCTGGGACGAGATCTACGATCAGTTCGGTGTCAAAGGCTTCCTGTCCGGCGACACCGGCACCCAGGCCGGCGGGTGGTTCAAGCGGGAGCTTACCGGCGTCGCCGACATCCGGGGACTCAGGTTCCGCACACCCGGCCTCGGCGGCCAGGTGTGGGACCGGCTGGGGGCCACCGTGGTCAACCTGCCGGCCGGGGAGATCTTCCAGGCGCTGCAATCCGGAGCACTGGATGCGGCGGAGTTCGTCGGCCCCTACAACGACCTCGCCCTCGGCTTCTACCAGGTCGCCAAGAACTACTATTTCCCGAGCTTCATTGAACCGGGTCTGGCCACCGAGCTGGTGGTCAGCAAGGCCAAGTTTCTCGCCTTGCCCAAGGACCTTCAAACCATCATCGAGGTCGCCTGCCAGGCGGAGTATGATCAGGTCGCGTCGGATTTCTATGCCAACGATCCGGTGGCGCTGCGAACCCTGGTCAATCAGCACGGCGCCATCGTTCGGCGCTTCCCCGACGAGATCCTGGAGGCGGGCGCCAAAGCGGCGGTGGACATTATCACCGAACTCCGCGACAGCGGCGACGCCCTGACCCGCAAGACGGCGGAAAGCTTCGTCGCGGCTCTGGCGCTGCTGCGGGAAAGGACAGATACCGTCGATCATGCCTTCGTCGAGGCCCGTCGGAAGTATCTGGAGATCTGAGAATGAAGCGCACCCCGGAGTCCGCTCCCCGCATTTGCGGACCCCGGGGTGCCCGTTGACGTGCCTGCCGGAATCGACCGCACCGTTCGACCGGCACCGAAGGCTTCCTCATCATTGATTGACGGCACATTGGGACGGTTGGGCAGACCTGTCTGATATCCGCCACGGCCCGCGACCGGGACCGGTGCCACAACCCTTCGTGTTGTTGATGGTGGCCCTGTGTGATTGGCCCTCGGTCGGGGCCGCAGAGAGGTCGGAGAGGTCGCAGCCTGGACCTTGGTCCAGCGCGCGGGCAGAATGGCCCGCAGTCACCCGCATGGGCGCCAGTCCTTGCCGGTCCGCGGCCGGCGCGCCGTGGATGCGCTTCCGTCAACCTTGGGCATTCACCACAAGGTCCGTTACCGCCATGGGGCGACAGGTCCACTTCCTCTACCGGCTTGCTTTCGGGGCGGCCCGCGATCTCGGCCCCCTTCTCGTCGTGGTGATCTTCTTCCAAGTCGTGGTGTTGCGTCAGCCGTTCCCCGATCTCGGCGGGATGCTCACCGGCGTCGGTTTCGTCATGGTGGGTCTGATCCTGTTCGTGCGCGGTCTCGAAATGGGCCTGTTCCCGCTTGGCGAAGCGATGGCGCAGGCGTTCGCCCGCAAGGGCAGCTTGCCTGCGCTGCTGGCGTTCGCCTTCGCCCTCGGCTTCGCCGCGTCGGTGGCGGAACCTGCCCTGCTCGCCGTCGCAACGGAAGCGGCGGCCACCGTTGCCTCCGCCGGCGTGATCGCGGATACCGATGCGGCCAGAACGGCCTATGCCCTGGCGCTCCGGCTCACCGTTGCGGTGGCGGTGGGGACGGCGCTGGTCTTCGGCGTGTTCCGGATCCTCAAGGCGTGGCGGACCCCCTACGTGCTGGCGGCCGGCTACGTGGCGACGGTCTTCCTCGCCGCCCTCGCCCCGGCCGATGTCGTCGGGATCGCCTTCGATTGTGGCGGCATCACCACCTCGACCATCACCGTGCCGCTGGTGGCTGCCCTGGGTGTCGGGCTTGCGACCACGATTCGCGGCCGCAACCCGGTGCTGGACGGCTTCGGCCTGATCGCTTTCGCCTGCCTGGCGCCGATCCTGTTCGTGCTGGTGTTCGGCCTGGCGGTACATGGGATTTGAATGGACGTCCTGCTGCACGTGGCCCGGACCGGCGGGGCGGTGGCGCTGAGCGTGGCGCCGATCATCGCGGTGCTGCTGTTCTTCCAGCTCGCGGTGCTGCGCCGCCGCCTGGCCAATCCGCGCCGGATCATCACCGGCTTCGCCTACGTGCTGATCGGGCTGACCCTGTTCCTCGTCGGGCTTGAGAAGGCGTTGTTTCCGGTCGGGCGGCTGATGGCGGAGCAACTCACCGGCACGGACATGGTCGGCACCGCCGGGCTCGCCCCTTGGTGGGCCTACGGCTGGGTCTATGCCTTCGGCGCCGCCATCGGGTTCGCCGCCGCGATGGCGGAGCCGACCCTGATCGCCGTGTCGAAGAAGGCGGAGGACGTGTCGGGCGGGACCATCCGGGCGCGCAGCCTTCGCATGATGGCGGCCGCCGGGGTTGGCGCCGGGGTCGCCTTCGGCGCGTTACGGATCGTCACCGGCCTGCCGCTCGGGTACGCTTTGCCGGGCCTGTGCCTGATCGTGGCATTCCAGGCCTTGACCGCACCACGGGTGATGGTGGCGCTGGCCTTCGATACCGGCGCGGTCGGCACCTCGACGGTGACCGTGCCGGTGGTCGCGGCCCTGGGGCTCGGGCTTGCCGTGGCAGTGCCCGACCGTGATCCGCTCACCGACGGCTTCGGTCTGGTCGCCTTTGCGGTGCTGTTTACAATCATGGCAGTGCTGGCGTATGCGTGGGGTGCTGCTCATCTTGCCTATCGACGCAAGCGGGCCGAACCGGGGGTTGGCCGATGAAACTGAAGCTGATCGCCGCCATGGTGTCCGACGACAAGACGGAAGCGGTGCTCGATGCCGCCCGCATGGCCGGCGCGACCGGGGCGACGGTGATCACCGCGTGTCGCGGCGAGGGACTGAAGCCGGAGAAGACGTTCCTCGGGCTGGAGATCAGCGGCCAGCGCGACATCGTCTTCCTGCTGGTGGTGGAGCAGAAGGCTCGCGAGATCCTGGAGGCCATCGCCGAGGCGGCGGATTTCGACCAGGAGCCCGGGGCGGGCATCGCCTTCCAGGTGGCGATCGAGGATGCCGTGGGGCTGCGCACCCAGACGGAGGCGCTGCTCAAAGAGATCGAGGAGCGGTTGTGAACCGGAACGTCGTGTCCGTCGCCGATGTCATGACCGGGTCGGTGCGGACCATCGGCCGCATGGACACGGTCGCCCAGGCGATCGAGGCCATGCGCGAGTCGGGCGTAAGCTCGCTGGTCGTTGAGCGGCGCAACCCGGCGGACGAGTTCGGGCTTATCACCATCGCCGACATCGCCCGGGAAGTCATCGCCCGGGATCGCCCGGCGGAGCGAGTCAACGTCTACGAGGTGATGGCCAAGCCGGTGCTCTCCCTCCCCCAGGAGATGCAGACCAAGTATGCCGTCCGGCTGCTGGTCCGATTCGGGCTCAGCCGGGCGCTGGTGGTGGATGTTTCCCGCATCCCGGTCGGGATCGTTACCCTTCGGGACATGGTCCTCCACCTCGGCGCAACCGCGCCCGGGCGCGGCCGCTGATCCCGGCACGGCTTGGCACGACCTCGCCCGGACCACAGGCGCGATAGCCTCCGATGCCGTCACCCGCCGAGACCGCTGTCACGCCGGGCCGGATCTGGCGGACACTTCGGCACTACCGGCTTCGGCAGCTGGCCTATTATCTTTATCGGCGGCGGATCCAGCCGCTGATGACATCGCGCATCAGGTCCCCGTCGCTGTCCGGGCGTCGGCCGGGGGTGGCCATGCGGCCGCGCCCTTACGCCGGGCAGCCCGCAGACGGCGATGAGGCCGTCACCTTCCTGAATGTGACCCGGCCGTTCGGCCGCGGGGGTGTGGTGGAGTGGCATCCGGCCGACGCCTCGCGGCTGTGGCGCTACAACCTCCACTACTTCGATTATCTCGGAGACGACACCCGCTCGGTCGCCGCTCGCGACCGGCTGATCGACACCTGGATCACCGCGAACCCGCCCGGCACAGCGGATGCGTGGGAGCCCTACACCGCCTCGCTCCGGATCATCAACTGGATCGACTACATCCTTCGGACCGAGCCCACGCGGCCGGCGCCGGAGCCCTGGCTGGCCAGTCTCGGGCAGCAGGCCGCCTGGCTCGCCGCCAATCTGGAGCATCACATCGGGGCCAATCACCTGCTGAAGAACGCCGTGGCGATGACCGCGGCCGGCGCGTTCTTTGCCGGCGAGGATGCCGAGCGGTGGCTCGATGTCGGCCTTCGGCTGGTCACCGCCCAGGCGGCTCAACAGTTTCTTGCCGATGGCGGCCACTACGAACGCAGCCCGATGTACCATGCCATAGCCGTCCAGGATCTGATCGACATCCTGAACCTGCTGCAGTCCAGCGGCTTGTGTTCGGGGCGGCGGGAGCTCGCCGCCCTCACCGCGGTGGCCAGGGACGGTCTCGGCTTCCTCGCCGCCATCCGCCACCCTGATGGCGAGATCCCCCTGTTCAACGATGCCGCCTTCAAGATCGCCCCGTCTCCGGCGGCATTGATCGACTATGGGCAAGGCGTGCTCGGCCCGGATGCCTGTCCTGCCAGACCGGACGGCGGCGTTCGACTGATCGACAAGCCGGCGACCGGGTACTTCGGCCATTCCGGTGACGGCGATTTCCTGCTGATGGATTGCGGTGCGGTGGGTCCGGACGACCAGCCCGGCCACGGCCACTGCGACACGCTCAGCTTCGAACTCAGCGTCGACGGCCGGCGGCTGATCGTCGACAGCGGCGTCTCCGGCTACGAGGCTGATCCGCTCCGGCGCTACGTCCGGTCCACCGCGGCCCACAACACCGTGGCGGTGGATGGCCATGAGCAGTCGGAAATCTGGTCGACGTTCCGCATCGGCCGGCGGGCCCGTCCCTTGACCGCCTCGATTGCTCGGGAACCGGACGGCACCGTGCGGATCGAGGGTGCCCATGACGGCTATCGCCACTTACCGGGAAGGGTCGTGCACCGGCGCACGATCCGTTGCGAGCCCGAGGCGCGGCGCTGGATCATCGAGGACCGGCTGGAGGGGCGTGGGTTGGTGACGGCCGAGAGCTTCCTTCACGTCCACCCCGACCTGACCGTGACGCGCCGCCGCCCCATCCTGGTTGCCGAAGCGGCCGGCCGGACGGTCCTCACCATCACGCCCTCGGGCGGTGACGAGGTGCGCCTCGATGACGGGCACTTCTACTGTCCCGAGTTCGGCAGGGTCCTGGCCAACCCGGTGGTCGTGCAGCGTGTTCGCGCAAGCTTGCCATGCCGGTTCGGTTGGACGCTCGAGGCGCCCGTTACTTCAGCCTGATCCGCCGCTCAGAGGGAGGCGAGCATGGGGGCGTTGTCTTCGATCTTGCGGATATGCTCGAAGCCCTGCTTCATTTCGGCATGGATGAACTCCGCCCGTTTCATCGGCGCCCCGACCTTCGGATCCGGGAATACCCGGGTCCAGGCGTCGATCTTCACCGACAATGCACAGAGAACCCCACCGATGGTGGTGTGATAGCTGCGGATCAGGTTTTCCACCTTGCGGAACCGTTCGGCGCTGAGGTCGTGCCACATGTCATCGGTGCTGCGATCGAAGTTTTCGAACCGGCCGGTGATGGCGGCAGTCAAATCGTTTGTGGTGCGCTCCATAACCTCGCAGGTCTTCCTCAGGTTGACATCATGTTTAAGCTGATGGGAGCGGCGCAGCTCCTGAAGTGAAGCGACAAATTTGTCGATATTTGGCAACATAGAATCGAGACAATTTCTGTAATAGGAGAGTGAGAGAAATATATCGCCGTAGTCCTCCAGAAATTTTGGGATGTCGCTAAGGCCGATTCCGAGTCGGCTGGCCATGCTTCGGAGCTTTTCACGCGCCCTTTTCAAATCGGGACTGCGGAACAGATTGATGATGTCATCCAGGCTCTGGATCGACATGTCCTCGGTACCGTACACTTCCAGAAGAAGAGGACGGGTGAACGCAGACATGTAACTTGTCAGCTCCTTAACTTTTTTCGGGGACAGGCGTAAAGCATTGATCTCGTTAACGACCAGGTCACGCTCCCGCAGTGTCAGGCGCAAGCTGTAGACATCATAGCTTGATAGCTCAGCTATTTTCCGTAGAATGATAAGATCCGGGTGGACCGGAATGCGAGGCCAGCCGAATTCCTTCGCAGCGTCTTCAACCGAAAGCTGACCACTACCCATTTCGGAACCGCCGAAGAACTCAATCACGGCTTCCAGCCGTACGTTCTTGATCATCCGTGCCCGTTTCAGCGCTTTGGTCTGGAACGGCAGCATGGAAAGCGGCAGAATGTGCAACGAATCCCGGTCGATATCTCGGATGTCGTTGTCCGGGTGGCCGGGCTTGTCGAGCCGCATCGTCAGCCTCGATCCCCTGATGTCCAGCCAAGCATTCCCCAGGGCGGTGTCAGCCGATGCCCTCGAACAGGGCGTCGATTTCGGCCTGGCTCTTGGCAAGACCCGGAAGCTGCGGCCCGTTGCAGAGCTCCCGTACCGGCGTCCGCTCGACAGCCTGCTGCGAATCCACTTCCGCCTCCGGCGAGATCAGCGCCGAGCCCATGATGCCGACGATGGCGTCCATCTTCTCCTCGATGTAACGGAGCGCCTCACAAACCTTGGTGACCCGCTGGCCGGTGATGTCCTGGAACGCGCAGGCCTCGAAGATCCGCGTCGTCGCCTCCAGCACCGTGGCCTGCTGTTCCGGCTCCAGGGCGCCCGCCAGCCGTTGCATGTCCTCGGCTGCATCCATGATCGTGTTGGTGGCCTGAGCGGTCGCGTCGACGATCGCCGCCAATTCGTCGGCGGCGGCCGGGATGTGCTGGTTCTTGAGGGAATCCGGAAGGGCGGCCGCGAGCTCCGTCTCCACCTTGCGGATGTACATGGAGATGCCCCTGAGGGCGAGCAGCAGGCTGCGGATCGGCGGCGTTCGGTTGTCTTTGAGCGAGGTTATCAGTTCCTCGACGAAACGGGACAGATCCTCGGACTGCATGGTCTTGCCCTTGCCCGTCTGGCTCGGCTGGTTCCCGCCGCTGGCCGCCGCCTCAGCTGGTATCGCCATCTCGGTCAGTCCGGAAAGCCGCCGAACACGCTGGCGATCTTGGCTTTCAGGGTTTCGGCATTGAAGGGCTTGACGATGTAGTTTGAAACCCCGGCTTCCTTGGCGGCGATGACGTTCTGGGTCTTGCTCTCGGCGGTGACCATGATGAATGGGATGCTTTTCAGATTGCTGTCCGCGCGCACCTCCCTCAGAAGCTGGATCCCGGTCATCGGCTCCATGTTCCAGTCGGAGATGATCAGGTTGAAGGGCATCTGGCGCAGCTTGGCCAGAGCCTCCCCGCCTTCGCTGGCTTCTTCGATATTACTGAAGCCGAGCTGGGTCAGAAGGTTACGCAGGATCCGGAGCATCGTCTTGTAGTCATCGACGATCAGAATCTTCATGTCTTTGCTGATGGTCATGATCGCTCTCCGCCGGGTGCGTCGTTCACCCTCAACCGTGCTGTCCGGCTGTTCGGCGCCGACCAAGCGGGTTGCTGCTTGGAGTGGAGACACGGTCTTGCCCGCAGCCTTGGCCGTTCCCGAACCGGCATCCGAAAGTCATCACACATAGGTAAACAATTGGTAAGGCGTCGGCAGCCTCCACCGCGACACCTTTTGCGAGAGGGTTCATGCTTTGTTAAGTCGGTGAACCCTTACGTAGCGTTGGATTTATGCCTTTGTGTGGGCAACGCCCAAGCAGGGCTTGGCCGGACCAAGTCCACCCACACTTTTTTAACACTGATCAGACGAGGACGTCATGGACGATCTGATGCGTGATTTTCTCGCAGAAACCACGGAAAGCTTGTCTATTCTGGATCTCGAGCTAGTCAAGTTTGAAAAGACCCCTGACGATGCTGATATATTGATGAATATTTTTAGGCTTGTCCATACCATCAAGGGGACCTGTGGGTTTCTCGGGCTCAGCCGCCTGGAGAGAGTCGCCCATGCGGGCGAGGATGTGCTGGGACGGTTTCGCGATGGCGCGCTCCAACCCAATGCCGCAGCGGTCAGCCTGATCCTGGCGTGCATCGACCGCATTCGGGAGATCATCGCTGCCCTCGAAGACACCGGTTCGGAACCGGCTGGGTCCGACGAGGTACTCATCGAACAATTGCGTGCTCTGGCCGCGGGAGACGCGGTCATTCCGGCCGCTGCGCCATCAGCGGAACCGGCGGTGGCGACGCCCGCGCCCCAGGCTGAACACCTCGAGGCTGCGCCCACGGAAGGCGGTGGGGCGGCGGCACCCCTGATGGCCGAAGCCGGCTACCCGATGGCGGCGGAAATGGTGGCCGAGGTTGAGGCCGCCTTGGCCGCCGGGCAAAAGGCGGCGTCGGAGGCCGAAATCCTGGCCGACTGCCGTTCCGAGGCCGAAACCGCAGATATGGAACGGCCCGACGACTACGGAGTGGCTGCGGCTGAAGAGACGGCGGCGTCGGCGGCAGCCGCTTATACGGGCTTGGACCGGCGCACCGGCAGCGACCGCCGCAGCGGTGACGACCGTCGCGACACGGCCGCCTCGGCGCAATCGATCCGGGTCAGTGTCGACGTCCTGGAAACGCTGATGACCATGGTGAGCGAGCTCGTGCTCACCCGCAACAATCTGTTGCAGATGGTCCGCGGCCGCGACGACAGCGAGTTTGCCGAGCCGCTGCAGCGACTGAGCCTGATCACCACCGACCTTCAGGAAGGGGTGATGAAGACCCGGATGCAGCCGGTCGGGAATGCCTGGGGCAAGCTGCCGCGGATCGTCCGGGATCTGGCGATGGAAACCGGCAAAAAGCTCGACCTCCAGATGATCGGCGCCGAAACCGAACTCGACCGACAGGTGCTGGAGCTGATCAAGGACCCGCTCACCCACATGGTCCGCAACTCGGCCGATCACGGTGTCGAGATGCCCGAGGAGCGGATTCGGGCCGGCAAGCCGGAAACCGGCACCGTCACCCTTCGGGCGTTCCACGAGGGCGGACACATCATCATCGAGGTGAGCGACGACGGTCGCGGCCTGAACACCCGCAAGATCCGGCGCAAGGCCGCTGATCTCGGACTGGTCAGCGAGGCCGAGTTGGAGAGCATGTCCGATGCGCAGGTGCAGCAGCTCATTTTCCGGCCCGGGTTCTCCACTGCCGAGAAGGTGACCAACGTGTCCGGCCGCGGCGTCGGCATGGACGTGGTCAAGACCAACATCGAGAAGATCGGCGGCACCGTCGAGCTGAAATCGACTTCCGGCAAGGGATCCGTGTTCACCATCAAGATCCCGCTGACGTTGGCCATTGTCTCCGCCCTGATCGTCGAGTGCGGCGGCGAGCGATTCGCGGTGCCGCAACTGAGTGTCCGCGAACTGGTCCGGGTGTCGCCCTCCGGCGAGCACTCGGTCGAGGTGATCAACGACTCGCCGGTGCTGCGCCTGCGCAACAGCCTGCTGCCGCTGGTCTCGCTGCATGGCCTGTTGAAGCTGGAGCAGAGCCGCAAGATCACCGATGGCGATTTCTTCGTGGTGGTGACCCAGGTCGGCGCACAGAATTTCGGCGTCGTTGTGGATCAGGTGTTCGACACCGAGGAGATCGTGGTCAAGCCGGTGGCGCGGATGCTGCGCAAGATCCCGTTCTATTCCGGCAACACCATTCTCGGCGACGGCCGAGTGATCATGATCCTTGATCCCAACGGCATCGCCACCGCCATCGGCCAGGCCACGCTGGCCAGCGCTGCCGAGGAGGTCGAGGCGGTCGCCCACCACAGCGATCAGCGCGCATCCCTGATCGTGTTCCGCGCCGGCGACGAGGAACGCAAGGCGGTGCCGATGGCCCTGGTCGCACGGCTGGAAAGCATCGACCTTGCCAGCGTGGAGCGGGCCAACGATCGGCACGTTGTCCAGTATCGCGGCCGCCTGATGCCGCTGGTGCACCTGGGCAGCGAGCCGGATTGGTCCAGCGGTGGCACCCGGTCCGTTCTGGTGTTCTCCGATCAGGACCGGTACGCCGGCGTGGTGGTGGACGAGATCATCGACATCATCGAGGAGCGCCTCGAGGTGGGGTTGTCGTCGGAACGACAGGGCATCCTCGGTACCGCCGTGATCAACGGCAAGGCCACCGACTTGGTGGACATCGCCTACCATCTGACCCGCGCCTTCAGCGACTGGTTCGGCCCCGCCGAGGACATGAGCACCAGCAGGCATCCGGAGATCAGCCGCAGCCGCCGGCTCCTGCTGGTCGACGACAGTCCGTTCTTCCTCAATCTGCTCACCCCCCAGCTCGCGGTGATGGGGTTCGAGGTGACCACTGCGGAAAGCGCCGAACAGGCCCTGAGCCTCCGCGATCGCGGCGTCCGGGTCGACCTGATCATCAGTGACATCGAGATGCCCGGAATGAACGGGTTCGAGTTCGCGCAGGCGGTGCTGAGCGACGGGCGATGGGGGCAGGTGCCGATGATCGCACTCTCTTCTCACGTGACCAAAGCCTACCGTGAACGCGGCAAGCAGGCGGGCTTCCTTGATTACGTGCCCAAGAGCCGGCGCGAGGAGTTGTTGCGCGTCCTCAATCAGACGCTGGAAGGCCTCGGAGAAGCAGCATGACAGCCAAGCCACGGGAACCTCAGCCGCGCTCGGCCGCCGCCGTCGGTTGCGGCACGGAGATCGAGTATCTGTCGTTCTTCGTCGACGGCCAGATGTTCGGTCTACCGTTGCTCAGCGTTCAGGACGTCCTGGATGCGCGTACCCTGACCCCCATCCCGCTGGCCCCACCCGAGGTGGCCGGCGCGCTCAACCTGCGCGGCCGCATCATTACCGCCATCAATACCCGCAGGCGCCTCGGCCTGGGCGGCGCCGCCGTGGAAGGGCGGCGGATGAGCGTGGTGGTCGAGCACGAAGGCGAACTCTACAATCTCATCGTCGATCGGGTGGGCGACGTGCTGCACCTGTCGGTGGAAGACTGCGAAGAGAACCCGGCCACCCTTGACCCCATGTGGCGGGATCTCAGCACCGGCATTTACCGGCTGGAGAACAACCTTCTGGTGGTGCTGGATGTCAACAAGCTGCTGACCTTCACCACCTGAGGCCGTCTTTCCGTTACCGAAGGCCGCCACCTTCGGACGCGGTGTGGTCGGGGGCCTTGGCACGGCTGTTGGCGTCGGACGAGGACCGGGGCCGGCTGTGCTTTGCGCGCCGTTCGGCCCGCACCCGGTGGCGGTGGCGCATGAACTTGAGCGACCACCGGTAGGAAAGCCAGGCGAAGCCGACGGCATAAGGGATGGAGCCGATGATCATCGGCACGCCCTGCTCGGCGGCCATGATCCGGACATAGACCATAATGCGCTGGAAAAACCCCTCGACCTCCAGCGTTACCTGCCAGACCTGAAGAAAATGGTTGAAAGGTGGGATGGCGTCCAGGCGCCCCAGCATGGCGAGACCGGTCACATAAAAGGCATAATAGATTGGGATCATCGTTGCGACGTTGGTGACCCACGTCCAGGCGAGGCTGACGATCAGGCCGAACTCGAACCGCGGGCGACGGCGTGCCAGCAGCCAAGTCAGGAAGACGAGATACATCTGCACGCCGATCAGCGGCGTGAATGCCCAGAATACGCCCACCATCACGCCCCGCGCGGTGTATTCCGGCGGATGCGGGCTGCGCATCAGCGGGATCATCAGCCGGAAGTGAACCAGCCGGCCGAGCTTTTCCCGCCATGAAAATGACCGTCGCACGGCGTTCCCCGATGGTCCTCTCGCTGGGGCGCTACGGCCCGGCGCCGCCCGAAGCAGGGCGGCCGCCTCGTCGCCCGTCTTTCCCCGATGGAAGTGAGCTTGATTTCTGCCGAAGCCTGGTGAATTGCAATCCGACCGCCATGTCGGCGGACGGAAAAGGCCTGCCATGCTCCTGCTTCGGGTGTTCGTACCGTTCGCCCTCGGCTACTTCCTGTCGTACCTGTTCCGCGTCGTCAATGCCGTCATCGCGCCGGATCTGGTCCGGGAGGTGGGCCTGGACGCGGCCAGCCTGGGCCTGCTGACCAGCGCCTACTTCCTGACCTTCGCGATTTTCCAGATCCCGCTCGGGGTGCTGCTGGACCGATTCGGTCCGCGTCGGACCGAGGCATGGCTGCTGCTGTTCGCCGCCGCCGGTGCAGTCTGGTTTGCTCTGGCCGAGTCCACCGGTGGCCTGGTCGTCGGGAGGGCGCTGATCGGCCTCGGCGTGTCGGCGTGTCTGATGGCCGCCTTCAAGGCGTTCGTGGAGTGGTTCCCCCGGGACCGTCTGCCGCTCATCAATGGCTGCCAGATGGCGGCCGGCGGCCTGGGCGCGCTTGCCGGTACGCTGCCGGTGGAGGCGGCACTTCGCCTGATCGACTGGCGCAGCCTGTTCCTGATCCTGGCCGCGCTCACCGTGCTGGCGGCGCTGGTCATCGCCAGGACGGTGCCGGAACGGCATGACGGCCGCGTGCAGCAGACCATCCGGGATCAACTCCGGGGCGTGGCGGCGGTGTTCCGGAGCGGCCTGTTCCGACGGGTGGCGCCGCTCACGGTATCGGCCCAGGCGACCTTTCTCGCTGTCCAGAGCCTGTGGGCAGGGCCATGGCTGCTGGACGTGGCGGGGCTCGACCGCGCGGCAGTGGCGGAGGTCCTGTTGGCGATAGCGGCGGCGATGGTAACCGGGTTCCTTGGCCTCGGCTGGCTGGCCAGCCGGATGGCCGCGCTCGGCCTGTCCTCGTTCAGCGTCGCGGTGGGCGGGATCGCCCTGTTCATGGTGGCGCAGACGGTTCTGGTCGGGCAATGGGTTGGTGTGTCCGGGATCGCCTGGATCGCGTTCGGCTTCTTCGGTACCGCCGGAATTCTGCCTTACGCGGCGCTGTCCCAGCGCTTTCCGGCGCACCTCGCCGGCCGGCTCAACACCAGCCTCAACCTGCTGGTCTTCGTTTCCGCGTTCGCGCTGCAATGGGGCATCGGCATCATCATCGATCAATGGCCGTTGACCGCCGACGGCGGCTACGCACCGGCCGGCTACGCGGCGGCGTTCGCGGCTATGCTGGCGCTGCAAGGGTTGGCGCTGGGCTGGTTTGCGCTGTATCGCCGTCAAGACGTTCCCGAAGGCTGAGCACCCGGGTCGCCGGCTGCTCCCGCTCCCACCCTTGCACCAGAAGGGTCTCCCGCCGCGCACTGGCGATCACCGCAACGCGGGTCTTGCGGTTGAGAATCGGCGGGGTGACCCACGTGAAATCATTGGCCACCTCATCGCGCACCTGGTCCATGGCGGCCCGGCGGCCGACGGTGTCGGTGCCGCGGTCGTGGTATCCGCCCATGGGAAAGCCGATCCAGTGGTTGCTGATGCTGAACGGCGCAGCATGGACGCACGCGCGATGCTCCTGACGCTCGATTACCACGCCTTCCTCATCGGCCCCGGCGAGGGTGAAGAACGCCGGGATGCAGAGCGGGGTTTCCGTCAAGGCAGACTTGGCCTCCTGGAAGTCGGCGCACTGCTCGAAGACCTGCCGCAGCAGATGCGCCGGCGGCAGTGCCGACCGGCGCCACACCCCGGTCCGGTGGATCGCCCAATCGAACCAGCACGACCCGCTGATGCGTCCGGCGGGCGGCTGGTTGATGGCGGCGGCAAAGCGCCCCGGCGCCATCGCGGTCAGTACCCCGACATATCCGGGCCAGGTGACGTTGAAGTAGGGCCCTGCCGCGGTTTCGTGCCGGGCGACCACGACGGTGCGGCCGATCCCGTCCAGCGGCCAGTCCAGGGTGCGCATCAGGCGAGTTCCCGGCCCGCCGGGATCCGGGCCGGCAGCGCTGGTGCAACTCCACTCGTAGGAAAGGTTGAGCAGGAACGCACCCGGAATCAGGATGCGGCGGGCGATTTCGGCGATCTCCTGGCGGTAGGGGTTGCCGTTGCGGGTGAGCCACTGCGCCGTCGCCCGGTCGCCGACCCGGAGCGCAAGGCCGCCGTAATGCCGGCGCGCCTCGGTTACGATCTGACCGAGATGATCGGCAGCCAAGTCGACCAGGGCAACCGGCCCCTCGCGGCCGACATCGTAGTACGGGATCTCGGGCAGTGCCACGTCGCTGACCCCGTTCCGGAAGGCTTCAGGCATGCCACCCCTTCTCGCCAGTTTACCAATCGCGTCCATCATGTCATGAAACCGGCTCACTCGGCCACACCGTCATCGGGCCTTTCGACCCGCCGCCGGATGGGGCCGACCGCGCCACTCCGGTGCTGTACCCGACCTTTGTTCTGTAGTGGTGAACTGCCATGATACCACGCTATAGCCGGCCTGCGATGTCGGCCATCTGGGAGCCCGAGACCCGTTACCAGATCTGGCTCGAGATCGAAACGCTGGCGGGCGAGGCACAGGCCCGCCTCGGCGTGATACCGGAGGCGGCCGCCCGGGCGGTGCGTGAGCGCGGCGGGTTCAACGTCGCGCGGATCGATGCCATCGAGCAGGAGACCCGCCACGACGTCATCGCCTTCCTGACCAACGTGGCCGAGCACGTGGGACCGGAGGCACGCTTCCTGCATCAGGGAATGACGTCGTCGGATGTCCTGGACACCTGCCTTGCGGTCCAACTCACCCGCGCCGCCGACATCCTGCTTGCGGACGTAGATGCGCTGCTGGCGGCCCTCAAGCGTCGTGCCTTCGAATTCAAGGACACCCCCTGCATCGGCCGCAGTCACGGCATCCATGCCGAGCCGACCACCTTTGGCCTCAAGCTCGCCGGCTTCTTTGCCGAGTGGACCCGTAACCGGGACCGGCTGGTGGCGGCCCGTCGGGAGGTGGCGACCTGTGCCATCTCCGGCGCTGTGGGCACCTTTGCGGAGATCGATCCCCAGGTGGAGGCCGAGGTCGCGGCTGCTCTCGGGCTGATGCCGGAACCGGTATCGACCCAGGTGATCCCGCGTGACCGGCACGCCCTGTTCTTCGCGGTTCTCGCGGTCATGGCCAGCTCGGTGGAGCGTTTGGCGACCGAAATCCGTCATCTCCAGCGGACCGAGGTGCGGGAGGCCGAGGAGTATTTCGCCCCCGGGCAGAAGGGCTCATCGGCGATGCCGCACAAGCGCAACCCGATCCTCACCGAGAACCTGACCGGCCTTGCCCGGATCGTGCGCTCGGCGGTGGTGCCGGCGCTGGAGAACGTCGCGCTGTGGCACGAGCGGGACATCTCCCATTCGTCGGTCGAGCGGATGATCGCACCCGATGCCACGGTGACCCTGGATTTCGCGCTGCATCGGCTGGCCGGGGTGGTGGACAAGCTGCTGGTCTACCCCGAAGCGATGCAGGCCAATCTGGAGCGCTTCGGCGGACTGATCTACTCCCAGCGGGTCCTGCTGGCCCTGACCCAGGCCGGGGTCAGCCGGGAGGATGCGTACCGCTTGGTGCAGCGTAACGCGATGGCCACCTGGTCCACGGGCGGATCGTTCCTCGACCGGCTCATCGCCGATCCGGAGATCACCGCATGCCTCGACGCCGGCGGCCTCGCCGCGCTGTTCGATCCGGCCTACCACACCCGGCACGTCGACACGATCTTTGCCCGCGTGTTCGGGCCGCAATGACCGCCGGCCGGGGTCACGCCCGGACATCGGGGTCGCGCCACAGCCGGAACCCGCCTTCGATGGCGTTGGCGTTGCGGCCGGGACGGGTGAACGGCGGCAAGCGCTCCAAGTGGCGGACGTTGCCGCCGCCCAGCACCACATGGTCGGCGACCATGGCGTTGCGGAGCAACGTCACCACCCGTTCCACCTCCTCCCGCCACTTGGCGATGCCGAGCCGTTCCAGCCCGCGCTGGGCCAGGAAATCGCCGAACGTCCCCCCCTCCTTGTAGGGCAGGCCCGACAGCTCGAGGCCATGCACGGTTCCATAGACCACCAGGGCCGAACCGAGCCCGGTGCCGAGGCCGAGAAACAGCATGCGCCCCGTCTCATAGCTGCCGATCGCCTGCATCGCCGCATCGTTGAGCACCCGCACCGGGCGTCCGAATGCGGCCCGGAAGTCGTAGTCGACCCAGCCGGGGCCCAGGTTGTGGGGCTCCCGCGCCGGACGGCCGCCCCGCACCTCCCCGGGATAGCCGATGGAGACCACATCGAATGGCCAATCGGCGGCAAGCGCCTTGACTTTGCCCACCATATTCTCGGGGGTCATCGCCGGACCGGAGGGCACCACCCGCATCTCCGGCGCCGATGACGCCCGCACCTTGAGGGTGCTGCCGCCGATATCGATCACGAGGATGTGCAAGGGGCCGCCTGTTTTCATCCGCGCCACGCGACGATATCGTATAGGGAGCGGCAGGCGAACGGTAATGCCGTCGCACTGACCCTTTTCTTACCGGTCGGATCAAGGCGGTCACGCATGAACTTTTTTAAGGTGCTGCTCAACCCGGAGGAGGAAGAACGCGAACAGGGGGATCGCACGCTGGTCGCCTCCGCCGCCAACATCATTCAGGTGGGGGAGTTCCAGTTCCTGCAACTGGCCTACCGGGAATGGTACGACAAAGACCTGCCGGAGGGGATCGTGGCAAAGCTGTTCACGTCGTACATGCTGCACGACGAAGTGCCGCACTGGGCGCGGCATTATGCCCGGCTGATCCTGATGCGGGACGAGAGCGGCACTCTGGATGAAAACGATCCCGCTTTCCACCGCTATGATCACGAGTACCGGACGGTGGTCCCGGAAGGGGTGAAGAAGTTCACGATGGCGGTCCTTTTTCTCGCCTTCACCCTGGCCTGCGGCATCGTCGCTGCCAACCTGGCGTCGCAGCGGCCGCTGTCGGTGCTGCCGCCCTATTTCCTGGAGAGCGAGATCGACGGCCAGAGGACGCCGACAGGCGACGACGGAGCGGGGCCCGAGGCACCTGACCGGCGCCGGTAGCCGGGCCCGCATCGGCTTGCCAGCCGCGCGGCCGACCGCTACCGTGTTGTCATGGGCGACCAATATGACTGGCTGATCAACGCCTTCTTCCTGGTGGTGACGGCGCTGATCGCGTGGCACGGCATCCGCTACCGCGACGCCGATGGCAAGCCGGATTTTGTCCGCCTGTTGTTCGGCTGTATCGCCGCCACCTACTTTTTCCTGGTGCTGTTCCAGGACGTGCTCGGCATCGTCCGCTTCTGACCGCGGGACCGGACCGGCGGACCGGGCCGGTGCCGTGCATGGAGCGAGGCCTCGTCGCTATGGCTTGTGCATGCGCTGGCGGGCATCCAGTTCCGGTACGGTCAGCAGGCGCTGATCCTCAGGCAGGGCCAACTGCTCGGCCAGGTACTCGGCGCGCTTGCGCACCGTGGCCGGCCGGGTGTTGCCGTAGATGATCCGGTGGGCCAGCCCCGGCCCGCCTACCGCCCCCTCGTCGATGCGGAGCGCCTGGATGTAATCCGAGAGCGCCTGTTCGTGGCGCCCGGTACGATCATAAAGAACGCCGCGGTTGGCATGGGCACCCGCGAGAACGGCCGTCCCGGTAATATCCTCGGGCTCGAGGGTCGCCCTGAGGTACTCGATGAGGGCGCCGAAGGCGGCTTCCGCCTCGTCGTGCCGCTCCGACTGGAGCAAGGCGATGGCACGCCCCATCATGGCCCCGCGGTGGCCGGGTTCCTTTGCCAGGGCGGCGTCGAACCGCTCGATCGCCTCATCGAACTTTCGGTCGGACAGCAGGATACCGCCCTGGCGAACTTCGTAATCGCCGGGCGGGGCCTGGACGAACTGCTGGGCTACCGCCCAGACGGTGAACATCACGAACGTGAACACCGCCATCAGCACGATGTAGCGGCGCAGCAGGGACGCGGTCACCCGCGGTCGGGAGGTCGAGGCATGAACTGTCATGGCGCACCGTGTAAACGACCCATCAACATATTAACGTAGAGAACGGAGAACACGAAGCAAAGCAGCGCCGAGGTGACACCGGCCCGGCTTTTGAGGGCGGCACGGCGTTCCTCATCGGGCAGTTCGCCCTGACGCTGGCGCTGCTCCCGCCGCACCGACAGGATCCAGATCAGCTGGCGCACCGGAATGAACAGGGCCAGCGCCAGCACCGCCGTCCACAGCCACTGATAGCGGGGAGAGAACAACTCCTCCATGCCCACTTAGTCTCCCGTTCTCAATCGCGTTGGTCCATCGCCGACAAGGATCTCGCAAACGCGACGCCCGGGCAACCCTGCGGCTGCCCGGGCGTGCTTGCCGATCCGACGAGGGGTGGAGGGCGGGTTACCCCGCCCTCCGGTCAGACCGAACCGCTTGGCGCCTAAACGCCCGGCTTCTCCAGGGTGGTGTCGCCGATGTCCTCCACCAGCGCTTCGACCTCGGTGTCCGGAACCGTCGACATCTCCATCTTGTAGGCCAGGAACCACATCATGAAGACGCCCAGAAGCCAGAACAGGATCTGCCACGCCCAGACCGACGGAATGCCGAACAGCCAGCCGTCACGACCGGCGTCGGGAGCACCGAAGATGTCGTTGCCGATCACCGCACCTGGGCCGATTCCGAAGAAGAACCAGGCAAGGGTGATCACCCAGGCAACCGGGATCAGGTGCCGCTTGGAGGCCCTGAGTGACGCATGCTCCCTGAGGAAGTTGTGATACTTCATCCGGTGCGCCGTGGCCTGTTCATTCTGGGTCATCGCCGAGACGATCACGCAGACCAGCACGTTTAAGATGGCACCCCAGCCGGCAGAGTGGATGGTGAGCGGCCAGCGACCCCATGGCAGGCCACCGAACCAGTTGCCGATGTTGATACCGATGCTCTCGGTGAAGGTCACCCCGACAAGCCCGGCGGCGAGGCCCCAGGTGGCACCGGCACGGGTGATCCACGGGAACCAGCAGATGGCCACCAGGGGCGTCCACATCTGGAAGCCGTAGGACACCGCCAAGCCGCCCAGCAGCACCAATGCATCCTCGGAGAACGTGGCCGTGATCAGCGCGCTGACCACGATGAACACCACCCCGAGACGACCGAACAGCTTCTGAGTGGCGTGGGTGGCGGTGGGGTTGAGGTAGCGCTTGTAGAGATCGCGGGTCAGGATTCCGCCAGCGGTCGACATGTAGGCTGCGCCCGTCGACTGCATGGCCGCCAGGGCACAGACCGCCAGGAGCGCCACCAGCCAGGGCATCTGGTCGGCGATCAGGTTGAAGTAGTGGGGCACGATGGCGTCGGGGTCAGCCGCAATACTCGGAATGATGCTGGCGACGGCCAGTCCTGCCTCATCGACCACAGGGTTTCCACCGATGAAGTGGGCTCCCATGCCCTGCCAGGTGCTGAAGACAAACAGGAGCAGGCCGATGGCAAAGGCCGAGGCCCACACCTGCTGCGGCGCGAACGGCTTCGGGTTGGTGTTGGCGAACGACCACATGCTGAACGCCGGGGACGACTGGATGCCCATCAGCGCGAACATGTAGGTCAGGATCATAATGCCGGTCCAAAGCCCGCCGACCGGGGTCTCGATGCCGAGGCCTGCGGTCCACTGGATCACCCCCGGAACGGCCAGATAGGCGTTATAGCCTTCCGGGGTGGCCCCCCAGCGGCTGGCTTCCGGATTCTGGCCTAGCGCGGCCATGGCATCGTTGAGCGGCCCCCAACCACCGATCGCGTTCAAGGCGATGATGCCGGTGATCATGATGCCGACCATGAGCAGGATGCACTGCATGGTGTCCACATAGGCCACGGCGCGAAGACCGCCCGACGCCACGTAGATCAGCACCACCAGAGAGAGGAGCCACATCCCGAACTCACGCCCCACCAGCCCATCGGTGAGGACGTTGAACAGGAAGCCCGAGGCACCGAGCTGGACACCGAGATAGGGGATCGAGAACAGCAGCGTCACCAGGACGATCAGCATGCGAATGCCATCGCCCTGGAAGTAGTCGGAAAACATCTCCCCCGGCGTCACGTAGCCGTAACGCTTGCCGATCATCCACTGGCGCTTGAGGAACAGCACCCCGGTGAAGGGGATTGTGATTACGTAGAAAGATGCATAAGCGTACTGAAAGCCGTCACGGTAGATGAGGCCGGGATGTCCCATGAATGTCCAGCCGGAAAACGACGTTGCGGTCGCCGCCAGCACGAACACCCACAAGGAGAGCTTGCGCCCCGCGATAAAATAGTCACTTGCCGTCTTCGCCGCTCTGGCGCCCCGGATGCCCCAGAATATACAATAGGCCCAGTATAGGGCCACGAAGACGAACAGCCATACCACCTTTGGTTCCAAGACAGTTCTCCCCTTCTCTGTGCATCCGGGTGCTCAAGACCAGCACGGTCTCCTTGCCCGAATCGCACCGCTGCACGATACCAACGACCAGCCGGAATGCACCGACACCGCCGCCAGCGTCGAACGATAGGAAGGGGGATGAGCGAAGACGTCGCGAATCCGTTACCGTGTCGCCTCGGTCGCCATATGGACGTTCCACCTTCCCCACGGATACCGGAAGGAGTTCCCCTCCAAGCCGGCAGCCGATGCTTCCACGTTGTTATCGTTCAACGTTTGCCCCACGCTTCCCGAACACCCCTCGCGAGCGTGACGCAACATCCATAACATTTCCGCGCTGTGCGCACAATACGATAGAACGTCCGGCGCCACTTCGATCCAAAGAATTTCGTGGCCGCCGGATCGGCGGTTTCTGCGATTGCGTCCCGAAATCGCAGTCGGTCGCAGGACGGTGCTTGCGCCACGCCAGTGGCGGTGTTTTGATCGGTAGAGGTGCATCGAAGGCCAGCCGCGGAGCGGATATGCTCGAAAAAAACAGGGACGATATGGGACCGACCCAGACCGCGGTGTTCAGCATGCGGGTGCGCGACTTCATGCGCCCGCGTGCCGACGCCTTGGCCATCCGACCGGGGACCACCTGTGCCGACATGATCGCCCACATGGCCCACACCAAGGCGTCGTGCGCCGTGGTGGTCGACGCCGCGGGCCGACCCATCGGTATCATCACGGAACAGGATATCGCCCGGCGCATCACCTATCGCGCGCCCGGCGAAACCCCGGTGGAAACGATGATGAGCGCACCGGTGATGGCCATCGAACAGCGGGAATACTTGTACTATGGCATCGCCTGGATGCGGCGGCATCGGCTGCGGCACATGCCGGTGGTCGACGGCTCCGGTCGCCTGTCAGGCATGCTGTATCTGCACGATGCCCTCGCGGTCGCCACCGACCGGCTGATGAAGCAGATCGATCGCCTGAGTCAGGAAGGCACGCTGGACGGCATGAAGCAGGTGCGCGCCGCCCAGGTGGACCTGGCCGAGACGTTGTTTGCCGACAACCTGCCGGCGCCGGAAATCCAACAGGTGCTGACCCAGATCAACAACGACATGTACCGGCGTATCGGCGAGGCCAGCCTGCAGAAGATGAAGGAGGAAGGCTGGGGCGACCCGCCGGTTCAGATGGCAACCATCGTGATGGGATCCGGCGGCCGGGGGGAAAATTATCTGTTTCCGGATCAGGACAATGGCTTCATTCTCGAAGACTATCCCGATGCCGAGCACACCCGGATCGACGCCTACTTCATCGAACTGGCCGAACGGCTGTGCCGCGACCTCAATGAGATCGGCATCCCTTACTGCAACGGCTATTGCATGGCGGTCAACCCGCTCTGGCGCAAGACCATGTCGCAGTGGGTGGACCAGATCAATGGCTGGGGGCGCAAAAGCAACTTCGTCGCCATCCGCCTGGCGGATATCTTCTTCGACTTCCAGCCGGTGTGGGGCAAGTCCGATCTCGCCAACGATTTGCGCCGCACCGTCACCGGCATGGTTCGGCACAATCACTTCTTTCTGAGGCAGATGTTCCAGGACCAGGCCGACCACAACGTCGCCCTCGGCTTCTTCGGCGGCTTCACCACCGAGAAGGA
>REES01000047.1 GCA_007694935.1 Rhodospirillales bacterium | reverse complement strand
TGGCGGCTCGGCCTTCGGTGACTCCGCTGGCGGCTCGGCCTTCGCCGCCGTGCTGCTGCGCTTGCCCATCATTGCGTCGGTGGCGTTCTGCAGGGTCGCCACAACCTCCCTCTCGGCGGCAAGCCAGTACTCCACCGCCATGCCTTGCTGTCGACCCGCCGATTCCCACATCAAGTAGGCAAGTTCGCGAATGCGCTCCTGGGTGGTTTCGGCGAGCTTACGAATATCTTGGGCCATGGTAGATACTCCCTTCGATCTTGCCACTGAATGCTTGGCCGGCTTTCCGGCCGGTTCAAGATACATTCTGCCGCGCGACCCGGCGTCCGCCCGGATCTCATCCGCTCCCTTTCGGCCACAGTCACGTCCGCCGGGCGCAAGCGGGCACCGCGGGGCATGTCCTTTCTTGTCAACCGCATGCTGTACGATCATGATACTGAAAGACAAGAGGAAGCATGCACAAGCCGTTTGTCACCCGCCAAGTGGCGGCGCTTGCGGTGCGCCGGCGCCACGATACCGTCGAAGTGCTCATGGTCACCTCGCGCCGACGGCGGCGCTGGGTCCTGCCCAAGGGCATGATCGACGTCGGACTGACCGCCCGAGATTCGGCCGCGAAGGAAGCCTGGGAAGAAGCCGGGGTGACCGGCATCGTCGGCCGGCGCAGCATCGGTCGGTATCGCTATGGCAAGTCCGGGCGGCATGGGCTGATGCCCTGCGTGGTCGAGGTCTACCCGCTCCGCGTGACCCGGGTCTCGCCGGCTTGGCCGGAGCAACGGCAGCGCCGCCGTGCCTGGCAGTTGCTCGATCAGGTCACGGACACGGCAAGCGACGGCCAGCTTGTCCACCTGCTTCACAGGTTCGCCGGACGGCTTGGGGCGGTGGACGCCCGCCTGCCGCCCGGACGGGAGGATAGCGGCACCCATGGGCGGATCGAGGCACCCGGTCGTGTGGGTCGACGCCGACGGCCAGCCGCTGTCGTGCGACGAAAAACTGCGCGTCCTTGAGGAGAACCTGGCTGAGATTCGCCAAGTTTGCCAGGATGCTTTCGAGGACGCCCTGCTGATGGGATGCGACGAGGCCAGGGTGCGGCAAGTGTTTGCGGCGGTGATCGAGCACTTGCACAACCCTCACGGAACCCGCGGCGGAAAGGTGACGCCGGCCGGTGACGAAGGTCAGGGATAGCGGCAGCGGTCGGCGGTGATCTCGACGAAGCCGCGCGGTCCCGGCACGGCGCTGAAGCGGTGCTCGGTGTCGCCGATGACGATGGCATGATTCAGCGGCAGAAGCCCGGTCGTCTCGCCCCCAGTTCCGCCGATGTGCGCGATCCTGAGGGTCACCGGCTCGGTGACATCGAACCAAGCTTCCGGATTTCCGGCAGCGTCCCGTGCCGGGGCACCCACCCCGGTGACGGTGATGGTTCCGTCGGCGAACGAAACCGTATGGTCCCGTCCCTGGTACAGCGGTGTGCGCACGACGAACCGCTTGGTGGTCGGCCGACCGTCGCAATCCCGCTGCACCGACGCCTGCGCCATCACGAACCGCAGCCGGTCGAGCGGCAGCCCTTCATCAAGCCGCGCCTGCATGAGGTCGAACAGTTCGCGGAGTTCACCGGTCGGCACGTCCCGGTCATAGCGGCGTCGGAGTTCCTCCGCCTCCACCCGCGCCGCCTCGATCACCCGCTGCTGTTCGATGGCCTCCCGCCGGAGGTCGGCCACCTCATCAGTCAGGGAGCGAACCTCTTCCTCCAGGCGGGTGACCTGATGCTCCGCCAGGCGCGAGCCGGATTCATAGGCGTATGCCCCGGCCGCGCCGATCAGGGCGAAGGTGACCAACCACTTGGCGAGATACCATCGCGCCTTCCGCTTGCGGCGGCGCCTATCTTCGTGCAGGCCCAGGGACATCGGCTTACCGGATCACTCATCATCTCGAACACAAGGATGCCGCCGTATCGGTAGTGGCCGGTGGACACCCTGCCAATCGGCGGACACGCACTGCCGTTGAATGATGCTTACCCGGTCGGGAGCACGAAAAAAAGTCTTGCATCGACACGATCCGGGACGCCGTGCCGCCTGCGCCGGCCGGTCCCGCGGCCCTGCGCCCCAACGTGCAACTAATCCTCGCCGGGCAGGCTTCGGACCAGTTCCTTGAAGCGGGACCATTCCTCCGCCGCCCAAACCTCGACGTGGGCATGGCCGACGCTGCGGACGATGGCGGAGACCTTCATCGCGACGGCGTTATCCGGGGCGCGAAAGATGTCCAGGTAGTCATAGCCGCTCAGCACCGCGAGATTGTGCAGCCATTCCACTTCCGGACATTCGCTGCGGATCCGGTCCACCGCATGCCGTTCCAAATCCTCGAACGATGACGGCGTCTTGAGGTGGCCCGGCGAGAGACGGGTGAGCATCACGTATATGGCCATGGTTAGCCTCCTTGCTGGGACGCGCCGAACACCCGGCGACGCTAGCAGCGGGCCCGGCCTTTCGCCTTAACCTGGAGCAAACCGACGATCGTTCAGTCCGCCGAGAGGTGCTCCGCCATCACCCCGCGGAGGGCCGCGGTGATCTTCTCGCCTGCATCGCGCCCCTCGCCCCGCTCGGCCAGACGTGCGGCATCCTCAGCGTCAAGGATGGTGACCGACAACCGGCGGACGCGGGGCAGGAAGCGGCCGCGTGGCAACGCCTCATAGGTTCCCCGGATGACCGCCGGGACCACGGGTACCGGGTTATGGTTGAGAAGCAGCCCCACCCCCGGCATGAACGTCTGCAGACGCCCGTCCGGCGAGCGCTGTCCCTCCGGAAACCACACCAGGGTCGAGCCCCGGTTCAGCACGGCGGCGCCGAAAGCGAGACTGGAAGCGACGGCGCGTTCCCGATCGATGGGCACCACATGGCTCACCCGGCTGAACAACCGGCGGAGGCGGGAGGTGAACAGGATACCGGCGAAGCCGGCCCACCAGGTATGCCGGAGCCGCCGATAACCCAGCGCCGTCGCCACCACGAACGGGTCCAGGTAGCTCAGATGGTTGGGGGCGATCAGCAACGGGCCTTCGCCGGGGAGGCGCTCGCCCCCCTCAACCTTAAGCCGGAACAGGCCCCGTATCACCACCCACACCAGCCCGTACAACACCCTGGACAGTGCCTGTTCCCAAAGGGATAGCGGCTCGAGCCAGCGCTTCTGATCGTCGTCGAGAGCGGCTTCCGGGTCCTTCAGGATCTGTCGGACCTCAAGCCGCTCGGCCTCGGCAGAACGGCCGCGACTCATCTCCTCGAGCAGGTCGCGAACCCGCTCGATCCGGGCGATGGCATCCTCGCCCAGTTCGACACCGGTGCGGTCGGCCAGGTCCATGCCGATGTTCAGCCACTCCATGGAATCCACTTCGAGATCGAGGCGGAGGTCCGTGTCCGGCGTCAGGCGTCGGTCGGGAAAGCGTTCGGTCAGCCACTCCCAGGTGGCCCGGGCCGCCGGATCCTCCAGGAGGGAGCGGTCTTCCGCCGACATTTCGTGCACCGCCACGGGTTCCCGGGCAGCAGGCGCCTGCGCGGAGTCCTCTGAATCCTTGGCCTCGTCGAACCGTTCTTCGATCAGGTGTCGTCTCGGCTTGCCGAGCCGGGTGCGCGGCAGGCCTTCCCGGGTGATCGCGTAGTCGGCGAGCCGCTTGTACGGCGGCAGGCGCCGGGAAGCGGTTTCCACGGCTCGGCGCACCGCATCGACCACCGCCTCACCGTCCTTGCCGGAAACCGTGTCGGCATCGGGGACGATCACGCCCAGGATCCGGCCCTCTCGGCCGAACACCGCGATCTCACCGATGGCGGGCTCTTCCTGATAGACATCCTCGACCTCGTCGGGCTGCACGTTCTTGCCGCCCTCAGTGACGATCATGGTGGACAGCCGCCCCGCCAGCCGGAGATAGCCATCGTCATCAAGGGCCCCGAGGTCGCCCGTGCGGAACCAGCCGTCGTCGGTAAACGACTCCTTGGTTTTGTCCGGCAGGTGGTGGTAGCCGGAGAACACGTTGGGCCCGCGGGCGAGCACCTCGCCGACCCCTTCAGCGGCGGTGCCGAGTTCGGCGACCGCGCTCTCGTCGATCCGGATGTCGACGCCCTCGATCGGCCGCCCCGCCGTGTCCAGTCGGCCGGCACCGGGAAGATGGATGGTCAGCATCGGGGCGGTTTCGGTGAGGCCGTAGCCGGTGGCGACCGACCAGCCGAGCCCTTCCATGGTCTCGGCCAGCTTGGGGTCCAGCGCTGCTCCGCCCGAGACGAGCACCCGGAGATTGGGGCCGAAGCGCTGGTGCACCGGCTTGAGCAGGCGTCGCCCAACATCCAGTCCGAGGCGCCGCTTGGTCCATCTGCTGAGGCCGATGACCGCGTGGCCGACCCGACGGCCGACCGGTCCGCGGGAGTCGATGCGCGCCTTGAGGCCGGAGACCAGCGCGCGATAGAGGCGCGGCACGCCGATCATCAGGGTGGCATTGCCGCCGGCCGACGCCTCGACAATCTGTGGCCCGGTCAGGGAGCGGGGCAGCAGGACGGGAATACCGATGGAGAGCGGCGTCAGCATGCCCACCACGAACGGATAGACGTGATGCAACGGCAGCGGCAGCAGGACCCGGTCATCCTCCCCGACCACCGCCGCGGCCTCCAGTGTCGTGACCTGGAACATCAGATTCCGGTGGGTGAGCGGCACCCCCTTGGGCGGTCCCGTGGTGCCGGACGTATAGAACAGGGTAGCCACATCGTCGGCTTCGACGCGGGGCGGTTCGGACTGGTCGCCGTCCTGCAGCGCGCGCCAGCTTCTCAGGCCGCTTCGCTCCCCATGCAGCAGCACCACCTCGGCCGCATCGGGCGCCAGAGACTGGATGCGCTCCGCCTCGGACGACTGGGTGAACACCAGCCGCACCGCCGCATCGTTGAGCGCATGGCCGAGTGCGTTGTCCGACATCTGGGTGTCGAGCGGCACCACCACCGCCCCGGCCCGCCAGATGCTGAAGCACGCGGCGATCCATTCCGGGGTATTGGATGCAGAGACGGCGACCGTCTCGCCACGGGCGATACCGGCGGCCACCAGGCCGCGGCCGAGCGCGTCCACCGTTTTGCCGAGTTTCCGGAAGCTCCAGGAATCGGTCCCATCCTTGGCGAAGAACAGCACGGCATCACGGTCGCCGTACTCGCCCAAGGCAGCGGCCACCTGCTGCAAGGTGCGCGAGCCGGATCCGCGATCGGGCGTCGCGCCGTCTGGTCTTGACACGGGTGCTTCCACGCTGTCGCTCCCATCAAGCCGGTTTGCCCGGGGTCACCGTCGGGCCACTGTATCAGAAGGGTTCCATGCCGCGTCGAGGTGCCCTTAGGGGTTGCTCCCGGAGCCACTCCAGGACGCCGCCCGGCGCAGCAGATCGACCACCTCGCCATCGGTGACCTGTCGAAAATCCTGGTAGAAGCCGCCAATGGCGATGAACGGCTCGGGGCTCGCCAGGCACACCACCGCGTCGACCTCGGCCCGAAGATCGGCAAGGGTGTCCGGCGGGGCCACCGGCACCGCCACCACCAGGCGCCCCGGCCGCTGGCGGCGGAGTGCCTTCAGCGCCGCCCGCATGGTGGAGCCGGTCGCGATGCCGTCATCCACCACGATCACGGTGCGTCCGGCGATCTCCCCGCTTCGCCGGCCGGTCTGGTACAGCCGATGTCGCGCCGCAATGGTCCGGAGTTCCGCCGCTTCAACCTGTGCCAGGTAGTCGGCGCCGGCTCCGGTCGCCGCCGCCACTTCGGGATTGACAACCAGCTCAGGGGTGTCGCCATCGACCACGGCGGCGAGCGCCAGTTCCGGATTGCCCGGTGCACCGATCTTGCGCACGAACACCACGTCGAGCGGTGCCGTCAGAGCCTTGGCCACCTCGAACCCCACCGGCACGCCGCCGCGCGGCAGGGCCATCACGTAGGGCTGCAGATCCGCGAACTCCCCGAGACGCGCCGCCAGCAGCCGGCCGGCCTCGCACCGGTCGGTGAACGGCAGCATCGCCGAGGGCTCCGGGGCGGTCATGTCCACTGTCCGGGCGCGCAGGGCAGTCTCAATCGGCCGCGGAGCCGGCCGGAGCCGGCCACAGCTGCCGAATGTCTTCCGGCAGCATCTGTTTCACCTTTTCCGTCTCGCCCGGCGTCACGTGCTGGGCTACGGTCCGGAACACCGAGCGGGCGGCCACCTCCGGGTTGATCGGGCGGACATTGGCGAGCCGGGCCGCAATCCCATCGAGAAAGACGTCGACCGATCGGATCTTGTCGGGCTTGCCGGCGGGATGCCAGCCTTCGAAGAAAATGCCCCGCACCAGCATCGGCAATTGTGCCGACAGATGCGCCGCCTGTTCCACAGTGAGACGATCCCGCAGCGCATGCAGGGCGGCGCGCAGGACATCGTAGGCCACCTGGCGGTCCGGCCCGATGTCCGCCTCGATCGCTTTGAGCCAGATATTTGTCTCCTGGATGGTCTTGTCGAATACGGCGAGCCCCGTCGCACTCATGGCTGTCCTCCTTCCAGTGGCAAGCGCTACCGCTCCCGTTTCGCGAGGGAGACCACCACCCATGACATCATGTGCAAAGGCGCCCCGCCATCACCTGGGTTAATCGCGGGGTGGTTGAACCGGAGGTCGATCGTGGAACACCTCCGTCGCCGCTGCCGACGAGCCGCTGGCCGAACCCATCTCGGTCGAGCCGGCGTGGGCTTGGCGAAGCGCCTGGAAGGCGCGGGAACTGAACGGGATGGAGGCGAGGTAGACGACCCCGGTCAGGCACAGCGTGGTCCAGGGCGCGCTCACCAGGAACGCCAAGTAGAGACCGATCGCCAGCATGGTGGGCAGGATGAGTTCCGGCGGCACCCGCACCTTCTTGAAAGAATACGTGCGGATGCGCGACACCAGCAGCGCCGCAATGGCCACCATCACGATTCCGACCAGCAGCGGGTGGCGGAGCCAGGCCGCGTCCACCTGGAACCACAGCATCATCGGCATCAGCACCAGCCCCGCGCCGGCCGGCGAGGGCACGCCGACGAAGAAGTTGTCATGCCAGGGCGGCGGATCGGGCAGATCAACATCGGCGTTGAACCGCGCCAGGCGCAAGGCCGACGCGATGCAGAAGACCAGAACCAGGGCCCAGCCCACCCGGCCGGCATCGGCGAGCACCCACAGGTACAGGATCAGCGCCGGGGCAACACCGAAGCAGAGGAAATCCGACAGCGAATCCAGCTCGGCACCGAACCGGGAACTGCCCTTCAGCAGCCGGGCGATGCGGCCGTCCAGGGCGTCCAGCACCGCTGCCGCCAGGAGCGCCAGCAGCGCCACCTGCCACCGCTCGTCCAAGGCGAAGCGCAGTGAACTCAGGCCCGCGGCCAGCGCCAAAAGAGTCAGGACATTGGGAATCATCCGGTTGATGTGCAGGGATCGCAGCCGGTGACGCGACCGCTCGAGGGGGCGGCGTCTCATCGCCGGGCTCCGCACCGCGGTGACTCGTCGGCTTCAAGGTCGGCGATCACCGTCTCCCCGGCAATACAGCGCTGTCCTTCGATGACCATGGGGGACACCCCCGGCGGCAGGTAGACATCGACCCGGCTGCCGAAGCGGATCATGCCGAAGCGGGCACCGGCCTTCACCGGCTCGCCCTCCTTGAGTTGGCAGAGGATGCGGCGCGCCACCAGGCCGGCGATCTGCACCACCCCGAGCCTGCGGCCGTCGGCCAGGGTGATGACCACGCCCTGGCGCTCGTTGTCCTCGCTCGCCTTGTCCAGCGACGCGTTGACGAACCGGCCCGGCCGGTACGCCAGCCGGGTCACGGTTCCATCCGCCGGGATTCGGTTCACATGCACGTCGAACACGTTCATGAACACCGAGATGCGGGTCAGGGGTGCCTCCCCGAGGTCCAGTTCCGGCGGCGGCGGGGCTTCCGTCACCGACTGGATCATGCCGTCGGCGGCACCGACCACAAGGCCGGAACGCACCGGGGTCACCCGATACGGATTGCGGAAGAACATCAGGCACCAGAATGTCGCCACCGCGCCCACGAGACCCAGCACCGGATGGAGCCAGGCCAGGCCCAGCGCGACCACCGCAAAGACGGCGATGAATGGCCAGCCGGCAGGATGGATGGGCATCAGGACGGAGTCGAGAACGGGTCGGGACAACGCTGGGCGTCCTTCAATCAGTTGCGGGCAGTTGCGGGCGCGTCGGAAAGGGCCGGCGGTGGCAGCCCGCCCCGTTGGCCCTTATCGCAGACCACTCAAGATATCCGGCAGCCGGCCGAAATCATCGAAGACCGCATCCGCACCAAGCTCTGCCGCCGGTGTCCGGGAGTATCCGCCGGCCCGCACCACCACCGGCATGCCGACCGCCCGCGCCGACTGCACATCGTTGGCGTTGTCCCCGACCATGATCGCCGCGGCCGGCGCCACGTGCAAGCGTTCCAGCACCGCCAGCAGGGCGCGAGGATCGGGCTTGCGAATACCGTCGAGGCTGTCGCCGCCCACCACCGCGTCAAACAACGGGGCGAGGCGGAGCGACTCCAGGATCTCATGGGTTGCCGCTTCCGGCTTGTTGGTGCAAATGCCGAGGGCGAGATCGCGCCCCCGGAGCTGGGCGAGTGTCTCGCGCGCACCGTCGTAGAGGCGGGTGAGGCGGACGGCGTCCGTCTGGTAGTAGGCGAGGAAGCGCCGGGTCAAGTCCGGGAGATCCGCCGAAGCGGGAGCGGCGCCGGTGGCGGCGAATGCCCGTTCCACCAGCTTGGCAGCGCCGTCGCCGATCATCCCGACCGCCGCATCGAGGCTGAGGAGCACCCGCCCCTCGGCCGCCAGAAGCCGGTTGACCGCACTATGGATGTCTGGCGCGCTATCGATCAGCGTTCCGTCCAGATCGAAAACCACCGCGGCAAGAGCACTCACGGTAACCCTTTCTTCGGTAACAATCGGCAACAATCTTTCACTTGGCGGGCCGTCCGGCCTGTGGCAGGTTCCCGCGTCACCGCTTCGACCTTGCCGGGTGGTTTCTAAACCAGGGGTCGGCTCCATGAGCAACAGTAAAACCGCCGTGGTCGTTCTCGCCGCCGGGCTCGGGACGCGCATGAAGTCCGGCCTGCCCAAGGTACTGCATCCGCTGGCCGGCCGATCGATGATCGCCCACTTGGTCGACACCGTGTCGGAACTCCAGCCGGAGCGCATGGTGGTGGTTGTGGGCGAGGACATGGCGGCAGTACAGGCGGCGGTGGCACCGCACCCGACCGTGGTGCAGAGCCCCCGTCTCGGCACCGGCCACGCGGTGATGGCGGCACGGCCACTGCTGGAGGGGTTCGCCGGGACGGTGCTGGTGGTATACGGCGACACCCCGCTGATCACCGCGATGACGCTGGAGCGGATGCTGGCGGTGCGGCGGCATGCGCCGCATCCCTCCGTGGTGGTGCTGGGCTTCCGTCCGGCCGATCCGGGGGCCTACGGCCGGCTGATGGTGGATGCCGAGGGCGGGCTCGAAGCGATTGTCGAAGCCAAGGATGCGGCCGCCGAGCAGCTCGCGCTCGGGCTTTGCAATTCCGGCGTGATGGCGGTGGATGGCGCGAACCTGTTCCGACTGCTGGACCGCGTCGGCAACGACAACGCCAAGGGCGAGTACTACCTCACCGACATCGTCGCCCTGGCCCGGTCCGAGGGTCTCCCCTGCGGCTATGTGGAGGGGGACGTTTCGGAACTGGTGGGGGTCAATTCCCGCGCCGACCTGGCGGCGGCGGAAGCGATCCTACAGGACCGGCTGCGGGCGGTGGCGATGGCCGAGGGGGCGACCCTGATCGACCCGCGCACCGTGTACTTCAGCTGGGACACGGTGCTGGGGCAGGACGTGACCGTCGGCCCGTCGGTGATGTTCGGCCCCGGCGTCAAGGTCGGCGACCGGGTCGAGATCCTGGGGTTCTGCCACATCGAAGGGGCGACCATCGCCCATGGGGCGCGGATCGGCCCGTTTGCCCGGCTCAGGCCGGGAGCCGCCGTCGCCACCGATGCCCATATCGGCAATTTCGTGGAGATCAAGAACGCGAGCATCGAGATGGGCGCCAAGGTCAACCACCTGAGCTACATCGGCGACGCCCGCATCGGTGCCGGTGCCAACGTCGGCGCCGGCACCATAACCTGCAACTATGACGGCTTCTTCAAGAGCCACACCGACGTCGGCGCCGGGGCGTTCATCGGCTCCAACACCTGCCTGGTGGCGCCCGTCCGGATCGGCGACGGCGCCATCGTCGGCGCCTCCAGCGCCATCGCCAAGGACGTGCCGGCGGATGCCCTGGCGGTGACCCGCGGCCCCCATTTGGTTCGCGACGGCTGGGCGAAGCGCTTCCGGGACCGCCGCGGCGCCGAGAAGCTGGCGGCGACATCCAGCGCGCCCGGCAAAAAGACCGGCTCAGGAAAAGGCTGACGGCATGTGCGGCATCATCGGCATCATCGGCAAGGCGGATGTGGGCCCGTTGCTGATCGAGGGCCTGAAACGGCTCGAATACCGCGGGTATGACTCGGCCGGCATCGCCACCCTGGTCAACGGTCGGGTGGAACGACGTCGGGCCGAGGGGAAGATCAGCAACCTCGAAGTCGTGTTGAAGGACCGGCCGGTGGATGGACGGATCGGCATCGGCCACACCCGCTGGGCCACTCACGGAGCACCGACCGAGAACAACGCTCATCCCCATGCCGATGAGCGGGTCGCGCTGGTGCACAACGGCATCATCGAGAACTTCCAGAGCCTGCGGCGGGAGCTGACTGCCAAGGGCCGGGAGTTCAAGACCGATACCGACACGGAAGTGGTGGTCCACTTGATCAGCAGCTTCCTCGCCGACGGGGCCACGCCGCAGGAGGCAGTTCAGGCGGCGATGGAGCGCATGGACGGTGCCTTCGCGCTCGCCATCCTGTTCGCCGGGCATCACGACATGATGATCGGTGCCCGGCGCGGCAGCCCGCTTGCCATCGGCTACGGCGACGGGGAGATGTATCTCGGCTCCGACAGCCTGGCGCTGGCGCCGCTGACCAGCCGGATCTGTTATCTGGAGGAAGGCGACTGGGCGGAGGTGACCGCCACCGGCGCCGTCATCCACGATGCCGCCGGGGTGGTGGTGGACCGCCCGGTCAAGCTCACCGCCACCTCCGGCGCGCTGATCGGCAAAGGCAACTACACCCACTTCATGCTCAAGGAGATCTATGAGCAGCCGACGGTGATCGGCGACACCCTGCACACCCTGCTCAACCCCTGGAACATGGTGGTGACGATGCCGCCGCTGGGGATCGAGCCCACCCTGGTGAGCCGGATCACCCTGATCGCCTGCGGCACGTCGTTCCATGCCGCGCTGGTCGCCAAGTACTGGTTCGAGCGAATCGCCCGCATCCCGGTGGAGGTGGACATCGCCTCGGAGTTCCGCTACCGCGGCTCCGACCTGCCCAACGGCGGCCTTGCCATCTTCATCTCGCAATCAGGGGAGACGGCGGACACCCTGGCGGCCATGCGCTTCGCCCGGCAGCAGGGGCAGCACGTCCTGGTCATCGTCAACGTCGCCGAGAGCTCGATGGCGCGCCATGCGGACACCGTGCTGCTGACCCAGGCCGGGCCGGAGATCGGCGTCGCCTCCACCAAGGCGTTCACCACCCAGCTCACCGTGCTGGCCTGCCTGGTGCTGTTCATGGCAGCGAAGCGCGGCGCCATCGACCGCGACCGGGAGCGGGCCCTGTGTGCCGCCCTCACCGAGGTCCCGGGCCGAGCCAACGAAGTGCTGATCCACAACGACCGCATCGCCGAGATCGCGCATGAGGTGGCGGAGGCCCGGGACGTGCTCTATCTGGGGCGCGGCACCGGCTATCCCATCGCCCTGGAAGGCGCGCTCAAGCTCAAGGAGATCAGCTACATCCATGCCGAGGGCTACGCCGCCGGGGAGATGAAGCACGGTCCCATCGCGCTGATCGACGAGAACATGCCGATTATTGTCATCGCGCCGTCGGACGAACTGTTCGACAAGACCGCCTCCAACATGCAGGAGGTGATCGCCCGCGGCGGCCGGGTGATCTTCCTGTCGGACAAGGCCGGGGTGGAGCGCCTGGGCGACATGGCGGCGGCCACCGTCGAACTGCCCATTGTCGACCCGTTCGTGGCACCGATCCTCTACACCATCCCGGTGCAGCTCCTCGCCTATCACGTGGCGGTGGCCAAAGGCACCGACGTGGACCAGCCGCGCAACCTGGCCAAGAGCGTGACGGTGGAGTAGCCGGTCACCCGCACCCGGCCCTTCCCCGGTGGCACCCCGCAAACGTTCCTGCTAAAAGGGCGGTCGCTTGAGGATTGGGGAACCCGCCGCGTGCGCATCGCCAGCATCGAACGCCGCACCAGAGAGACGTCGATCGCCGTGACCGTCAACCTCGACGGCACCGGGCAGGCCGCGGTCGCGACCGGCATCGGCTTCCTCGACCACATGCTGGAGCAGCTCGCCCGCCACGGGCTGATCGACCTCGACATCCAGGCCGAAGGCGACCTCCATATCGACGGCCACCACACCGTCGAGGATACCGCCATCGTGCTGGGCCAAGCGGTGGCCAAGGCGCTCGGCGACCGCGCCGGCATCCGCCGCTTCGGTCAGGCGCTGTCGGCCATGGACGAAACCCTGACCCGGGTGGTGGTGGATGTCTCGGGCCGGCCGTTCCTGGTGTGGCGGGTACGCCTGGACCGCCCGCGCCTGGGCGACCTGGACACCGAGCTGATCGGCCACTGGTTCCAGGCGTTCGCCTTCCACGCCGGCCTCACCCTCCATGTCGAGACGCTCTACGGGGACAACAACCACCACATCTGCGAATCCTGCTTCAAGGGTCTGGCGCGGGCGCTGCGGGAGGCCTGTGCGCTCGACCCGCAGGCCGCCGGCGCGGTCCCCTCCACCAAGGGAGTCCTGGGAGGTTCGCTGTGAAGGTCCAGTCGGTTGCCGGTCGGAGTCCGACGGCATGAGAACCTATACCATCCACCTCCGCCGCCACGGCCTGGACCCGGACCGGGATATCGCCGTGGTCAAGGAGGGCTTCTGCTGGCCGGCGTTCTTCTTTTCCGTGCTGTGGGCGCTGTGGCACCGGATGTGGCTCGCCGCCGTCGGCTTCTTCCTGTTCCACGGGCTGATCAATGTGCTGATCAACTGGGCCCGGCCGGGGTACTACGCCGAAGCCGCCCTGTCCCTTGGGGTGTCGGTACTGATCGGCATGTTCGCCAACGATCTCCGCCGCTGGAGCCTGGCGCGGCAGGGATTCGTGGAGGAGGGTCCGGTGCTGGCGCCCGACGCGGAGAGCGCCGAGCAGCGGTTCTTCGACCTCAACCCCGACCTCGCCCGGGACGTATTCGCTTGAGTGTCGCGATCATTGACTACGGGTCCGGCAACCTGCGCTCGGCGGCCAAGGCGTTCGAGCGGGCCGTGGACAGCGACGGGCTCCGTCTGGAGGTCCGGGTGACCGGCGACCCAGCCGCGGTGGCCGCGGCCAGTCACATCGTCCTGCCGGGGGTGGGGGCGTTCGCCGACTGCCGGCAGGGTCTCGCGGCACTCCCCGGCATGGACGAGGCGCTGGAGCGCGCGGTGATCCGCGACGGCCGGCCGTTTCTCGGCATCTGTGTCGGCATGCAGCTCCTGGCCACCACCGGACGGGAGCACGGCGACTATCCCGGCCTCGGCTGGATCGGAGGCGACGTGGTGCGCCTGACGCCGGCGGACCCTGGTCTCAAGATCCCCCACATGGGTTGGAACGAGTTGGAGCCCATGGCCGAAGACCATCCGGTGCTGGCCGGCATCACCCCGGGCGCCCATGCCTACTTCGTCCACAGCTATGGCATGGTGCCGGCGGACCCGGGGACGATCCTCGCCACCTGCGACTACGGCGGCGCGGTCACCGCCATCGTCGGCCGCGACAACATCATCGGCACCCAGTTCCACCCGGAGAAAAGCCAAGCGGTGGGCCTGCGCCTGATCGCCGACTTCCTGCGGTGGCGGCCATGATCTTCTATCCGGCGATCGACCTCAAGGACGGCCGCTGCGTCCGGCTGGTGCGGGGCGAGATGGAATCCGCCACCGTGTTCAACGAGAGGCCCGGCGAGCAGGCGGTGCTGTTCGCCGCGGCCGGTTGCACCTGGGTACACGTGGTGGATCTGGACGGCGCCTTCGCCGGCCGGCCGGTGAACACGGCGGCGGTGGAAGCGATCCTGAGATGCCGGAACATCAAGGTGCAGCTCGGCGGCGGCATCCGCAACATGGACACGGTGCGGCAGTGGCTGGACCGCGGCGTGCATCGCGTCATCCTCGGAACCGCCGCGGTCTATGACCCGGCCTTCGCGATGGCGGCCTGCCAGATCTACCCGGGCCGTGTCGCCATCGGCATCGATGCCCGCGACGGGCTGGTGGCGGTGGAGGGCTGGTCGGACACCACCCGAATCCCGGTGCTCCAGGTGGCGGAACGATTCCAACCGGCGGAGCCCGCCGCCATCATCTACACCGACATCGCCCGGGACGGTGCCATGGAAGGCCCCAACATCGAGGCCACGTTGGCCTTGGCGCGGGCGGTGACGACACCGGTGATCGCCTCCGGCGGGGTCGCTTCGATGGCGGACCTGAGGGCGCTGCGGCAGGCCGGGGAAGGCGTCCTCGACGGGGTGATCTGCGGGCGGGCAGTCTATGAAGGCCATGTTGATCCTGCCGCCGCGGTCGCCCTGTTGGCGTCCGTGACGGCGTCCTGAGGCGCCGGCGATGCTGAAAATACGGATCATCCCCTGCCTGGACGTGGACCGCGGCCGCGTGGTCAAGGGGGTCCGGTTCGTCGACCTCAAGGATGCCGGAGATCCGGTGGAACAGGCCCGGCTTTACGACCGGGCGGGGGCGGACGAACTGTGCTTCCTCGACATCACCGCCAGCCACGAGAACCGGGACACCATCCTGGACGTGGTCGCCCGGACGGCCGAGCAGTGCTTCATGCCGCTGACCGTCGGCGGCGGCATCCGCACCCTGGAGGATATCCGCCGGCTCCTGCTGGCCGGTGCGGACAAGGTATCCATCAACACCGCGGCGGTGCACCAGCCGGAGTTCGTGCGCGAGGCAGCCGAGAAGTTCGGCAGCCAGTGCATCGTGGTTTCCGTCGATGCCAAGGGGGTGGCGCCCGACCGGTTCGAGATCTTCACCCACGGTGGTCGCACCGCGACCGGACTCGATGCGGTGGCGTGGTCGCGGCGGATGACGGCGTATGGTGCCGGCGAGATCCTGCTCACCTCCATGGACCGGGACGGCACCCAGATCGGCTTCGATATCCCGCTCACGCGGACCATCGCCGATGCGGTGACGGTCCCGGTGATCGCATCGGGCGGCGTCGGCACCCTTGACCACCTGGTGGAAGGCATCACCGAGGGGCACGCCTCGGCGGTGCTGGCCGCCTCCATCTTCCACTTCGGCACCTACACCATCGCCGAGGCCAAGCGGCACATGCAGGCGGCCGGGGTGCCAGTGCGCCTGGACGACGGGACGGCGTGAGCGGCGGCATGCCTGATGCGGCGGACGGCACGGTGCTCGATCGCCTGTTCGCGGTGATCGAGCGCCGGCGCGGCGCCGATGCCGGCTCGTCCTACACCGCACGGCTGCTGGCCGAGGGGCGGCCGACGATCGCCCGCAAGGTGGGCGAGGAAGCGGTGGAGGTGGTGGTGGCGAGCCTCGCCGCCGAAGCGGGCCACCCGGACCGGCTGGCCGAGGAGAGCGCGGACTTGCTCTATCACCTGCTGGTGCTGTGGGCCGATGCCGGCATCCCCCCGGAGGCGGTGTGGAGGGTGTTGGCAGAGCGGGAGGGAACCTCCGGCTTGGCCGAGAAAGCGGCCCGCAGCCAACGGTGACGACGACGACTGGAGGGATGGATGGCCTACGACGACACCAACGTGTTCGCAAAGATCCTGCGGGGAGAGATCCCGTGCAACAAGGTGTACGAGGATGACCATGCCCTCGCCTTCCACGACATCCAGCCGCAGGCACCAACCCATGTGCTGGTGATCCCCAAGGGGCCCTATGTCTCCATGGACGATTTCACCCGGGATGCCCCGGCGGAGGCCGTGGCCGGGTTTTTCAAGGCGATCGGCACGGTTGCGCGGCAGTTGGGGATGGATCGGACCGGCTACCGGATCGTCGCCAATACGGGAGAGGACGCCCACCAGGAAGTGATGCACTTCCACGTGCACATCTTCGCCGGCCGCAAGCTCGGCCCAATGATCAGGCGGGCACCGTGACGATCAGATGGTCGCCGTCCATGGCAGGGCATGTGCGGCATCGCCGGGCTGATTGACCCCCGGCTTGCCGGCAATGCGGTCGTACTGGAGGCAACGGGTTCGGCGATGGCGGACGCCATCGCCCATCGCGGGCCGGATGACGCCGGGGTCTGGGTGGATGCCGCGGCCGGCTTGGTGCTGGCCCACCGCCGCCTCGCCATCGTTGATCTCAGCCCCGCCGGCGCCCAGCCGATGGCGTCCGCCTGCGGCCGGTTCGTGATCGCCTACAATGGCGAGATCTACAACGCCGAGGAACTGCGCCGGGACCTTCCCGGCATCGCCTTCCGCGGACACTCCGATACCGAGGTCATCGTCGAAAGCATCTCCCTGAGCGGGCTTGACGCCACCCTGGCCCGGCTCAACGGCATGTTTGCGTTCGCGTTGTGGGATCGGCAGGAACGCGCGCTTCACCTCGTGCGCGACCGCCTCGGCATCAAGCCTCTGTTCTTCGCCACCGACGGCCGCCGCCACCTGTTCGCTTCGGAACTGAAGGCTTTGCATGCCGCCGGCATCCCCCGGGAACTCGATGCCGCCTCGGTCGCGTCGTTTCTCCGCTACGCCTACGTGCCCGCGCCGTATGCCATCTTTCACGGGGTTGGCAAGGTGATGCCGGGCGAGGTCGTCACCATTGCGGCGGACGGCGGCGTCTCGCGGCAGGCCTATTGGCGGCTGGATGACGTCGCCCGCCGGGGCCTCGCGGCTCCTCTGCAAGCCTCGGATGCGGAGGCGGTGGACCGGCTGGACGCGCTGCTGGCCGATGCCGTCTCCCGCCAGATGATCGCCGATGTGCCGCTTGGCGCCTTCCTGTCCGGCGGTGTCGATTCCTCCACGGTCGTCGCGCTGATGGTCGCCGCAGGCAAGGGGCCGGTCCGTACCTTTTCCATCGGCTTTCCCGATTTCGGCTTCGATGAGTCGCCCCACGCGGCGGCGGTGGCCCGCCACCTCGGCACCGAGCACACGGAGCTCACCGTGACCGCCGCCGAGGCGCTGGATGTCGTCCCGCTGCTGCCGGAGATGTACGATGAGCCGTTTGCCGATTCCTCTCAGATACCGACGCATCTGGTTTCCCGGCTGACCCGCGCCCATGTCACTGTGGCGCTGTCTGGCGACGGCGGCGACGAGTTGTTCGCCGGCTACAACCGCTACACCCTGGCCGGCGGTTTCTGGCCCTGGCTGGCGCGAGTGCCGCGGCCGTTTCGCCGCGCCGCGGCCGCCCTGCTCGGCCGCTTGCCGCCGACGGCGGTCGACCGCCTGCTCCGGCCCATCCCGGGGGTGCCGGCACAGCCGGGTGACAAGCTGGCGAAAGCGGCGAGCGTTCTCGCCCTGGACCCCGAGGGCCTCTATCGGCGGCTGGTGAGCCAGATTCCGGAGCCGGCGGTGCACGTCGACGTTCCGGAACGGTCCACACCCGTGACGCCACCGGAGCACGCCGGGTTCGTCGACCGCATGCGCTTCGCCGATACCCTCACCTACCTGCCGGATGACATCCTGCAGAAGATCGACCGCGCCTCCATGGCGGTTGCTCTGGAGGCGCGCCCGCCGCTTCTCGACCACCGGGTGGTGGAATTTGCCTGGCGGCTGCCCCGCCCCATGCTGACCCGCGCCGGGCAATCGAAATGGCTGCTTCGCCGGGTGCTGGAGCGACGGGTGCCTCCGGTTCTCACCGAGCGGCCGAAGATGGGCTTCGGCGTGCCGCTGGCGGACTGGCTCAGAGGCCCACTCAAGGGCTGGGCCGAAGACCTGCTGCTGGCCGGTGACTACGGCGGCGGCCTGCTGCGACCGGAGCCCGCCCGCACCCTGTGGGCGGAGCACCTCCGCCGCGGGTGCAACCACGCCTATCAGCTCTGGGTGCTGCTGATGTTCGAGGCCTGGCGCCGGCGCTGGGGCTGAGCCTGCCCGGAGCCGGGCCGGCCCCGCGCGTCATCCGGACCGCGGCGGCGACCGCATCAGAGGGTGGCCAGGACCAACTCCCGGTGGAGCATGCGGGCCTGATCATGGCTGTCCTGGAGCAACGCCACGCGAACATCCAGGGAGCGGACCAGCCTGACCAGACGCTCCATCAGGCGAAGCGCCACGGCCGGTTCATCCCTGAGCAGAAGGCGGAACACTTCGGGCGGGATCTCGGCGAGCACCGTCGCCGTCCGGGCGCGAACGGTGACCGAACCGGGCCGGCCGTCGATGGCCGCGAACTCGCCGAAGTGGGCCCCTGGACCCAGTTGCGCCAGCATCACGTCGTCGCCGTTGGGATTGACGATCACCACCTCCACCCAGCCCGCCAACACCACGTACACGCCGTGGGGCACAGCCGCGGAAGGGCTCACGATGATGTCGCCGGGGCGGTTTGCAAGGCAGCGGCAACGGCTCTCGAGATCGGCCAGCCGATCCGGCACGAGACCGCGAAACAGATCACAAACGGCAAGACCGACCGGCGACCCGAAGGGGCCGCCGGTCGAAGATAGGGCGCCTGAATCTTGAACCGGCAGTTCACTCACGCCGGCCTTCCTTGTGGACATCTTCAACTCGATCCCGACGCTAGCTTACCGGCATCGGCTGAAGTTTGAATAGCACTTTATCACGCATCGGCGCAGATGCAGCAAGTGAAATCGTTTTCACCGCGACCCAGTGCCCGACAAAGCACCCGTCGACGCCCGGGCCCTTTTTGCGTTGCACCGCGGGCACGCAGCCGCTATATGAAATCGGACTGAATTGGTCATGTTTCTCGCGCTTGGTGGCGACTCGATGATGAAGCTCAGCCGATTGGCCGATTATGGAGTGCTGCTGATCAGTCAGATGGCGGCGTCGCAGGACGAGGTGCATTCGGCCCAGGCCCTTTCCGAGGCGACCCAGCTCCCCCTTCCGACGGTGAGCAAGGTGTTGTCCGCGCTGGCCCGTGCTGACCTCCTGGTGGCCCATCGCGGTGCCAGGGGTGGGTTTCGGCTGGCCCGGAGCCCGCGTCACATCTCGGTTGCGGACATCATCGGGGCGGTGGACGGCCCGGTCGCCCTGACGCAGTGCCTGGAACACGGGCCCGGCGCGTGCGAGGTGGCGGTCGTCTGCCCCACCCGGCGCGGCTGGCAGACGATCAACCGGGCGGTGCAGCAGGCGCTTGAGGCGGTGTCCCTGGCCGAACTGGTAGCGCCCGCTCCGGAACTGTGGTCGTTCCAGGACGATCCGCCCCGGGATGCCGTACGGCACCGTCAAGCCGGGTGATGTCGGCAGGCGCTTGGGGTTTGGTGTCACATACTCACACTATCGATAGGTGGTAGCGATGGACGCAGCAACGAGCACGGCGATCGAAACGGTGCGCTCTGTCACCGGGACGTACAAGTACGGGTTCGTCACGGACATCGAGGTGGAGACGGCACCGAAAGGCCTGAACGAGGATATCATCCGCTTCATCTCCGCCAAGAAGAACGAACCGTCCTGGTTGCTGGAGTGGCGGCTCAAGGCCTATCGGCACTGGCTGAACATGCCCGAGCCTCAGTGGGCCAAGCTCTCATTTTCGCCGATCGACTATCAGGACTCCTACTACTACTCGGCCCCCAAAATGAAGGAGCGGCCGAAGAGTCTGGATGAGATCGACCCGGAACTGCGCCGCACCTACGAGAAGCTCGGCATTCCTCTGAGAGAACAGGAACAGCTCGCCGGGGTGGCAGTCGATGCCGTGTTCGACAGCGTCTCGGTGGTGACCACGTTCCGCAAGCAGCTTGCCGAGCACGGTGTGATCTTCTGCTCGATCTCCGAGGCGGTGGAGAGTCATCCCGACCTGGTGCGGAAGTACCTTGGTAGCGTTGTGCCGTATACCGACAACAAGCATGCGACCCTGAATTCGGCAGTCTTTACCGATGGCACCTTCGTGTACATCCCTCCCGGGGTTCGTTGTCCCATGGAGCTCTCCACCTACTTCCGCATCAATGCGGAGAACACCGGACAGTTCGAGCGGACCCTGATCATCGCCGATGCCGGCTCGTACGTCAGCTATCTCGAAGGCTGCACCGCGCCGATGCGGGACGAAAACCAGCTTCACGCTGCCGTGGTGGAACTGATCGCCCTCGACGAGGCGGAAATCAAGTATTCCACCGTGCAGAACTGGTATCCTGGCGATGCCGAGGGCCGGGGTGGCATCTATAATTTCGTCACCAAGCGGGGCGCCTGCCGCGGCCACCACTCCAAGATCTCATGGACGCAGGTGGAAACCGGCTCGGCGATCACGTGGAAGTACCCGAGTTGCATCCTGCAGGGCGATCATTCGGTTGGCGAGTTCTTTTCCATCGCCATTACCAATAACCGCCAGCAGGCCGACACCGGCACCAAGATGATCCATCTCGGCCGCGATACCCGCTCTCGTATCGTGTCGAAGGGTATCTCCGCCGGGCACGGCAACCAGACCTATCGCGGACTGGTGCGTATCGGGCCGCGCGCAGCGGGCGCGCGCAATCACACCCAGTGCGATTCGCTGCTGATCGGCTCCGCCTGCGGAGCCCACACCGTACCCTACATCGAAAACCGCAACCGGACCGCCATGGTTGAGCACGAGGCGACCACCTCGAAGATCAGCGACGACCAGTTGTTCTATTGCCGCCAGCGCGGCATCCCGGAGGAGACCGCGGTCGCCCTGGTGGTCAACGGCTTCTGCCGCGAGGTGTTGCAGCAGCTTCCCATGGAATTTGCGGTCGAGGCGCAGAAGCTGGTGGGCATCAGCCTGGAAGGCAGCGTCGGCTGACCCGGCTGAGTGACCATACGACGGAGGAACCTGCGTTGATGCTTGAAATCCGCAACCTGCATGCGCGTGTCGAGGGGGCCGAGATCCTGAAGGGGCTCGATCTCACCATCGGCCCTGGCGAGGTACATGCCGTCATGGGCCCCAACGGGTCGGGCAAGAGCACCCTGTCCTATGTGCTGGCCGGGCGTGACGGCTACGAGGTCACCCAGGGCGAGGTCCGGTTCCGCGGTCGCGACCTGCTGGAACTCGAACCGGAACAGCGGGCGGGCGAAGGGATCTTCCTCGCCTTCCAGTACCCGGTCGAGATCCCCGGCGTCGCCAACACGACGTTTCTTCGGGAATCACTCAACGCGGTGCGCCGGTATCGCGGTGAGCCCGAGCTTGACGCCATCAAGTTCCTGAAGCTGCTCCGCGAGCGCACCCGTAAGCTCGGCATCGCCGATGACATGCTGAAGCGGGCGATCAACGTCGGCTTCTCCGGTGGCGAGAAGAAGCGCAATGAGATCCTCCAGATGGCGCTGCTGGAGCCGGCCCTGGCAGTGCTGGACGAAACCGACAGCGGCCTCGATGTGGATGCGCTGCGCACCGTCGCCGATGGCGTCAACGCCCTGCGCGCGCCGGACCGATCGATGCTGGTCATCACCCATTATCAGCGCCTGCTGCACTACATCGTCCCCGATGTCGTCCATGTCCTCATGGGAGGACGGATCGTCCGATCCGGCGGTTCCGAACTGGCGCTTGAGGTGGAAGAGAAGGGCTATGGCACGTACGTCGGCGAGGCGGCTTGAACCGGTCAGCAACGGCGTGAGCCGAATGACCACCGAAGCCGGGGCGGCGCTGCCGTCGTGGGTACAGCGCTATCAGGCGGTCGGCGATGCGTTGCCCGGCGCCGACCGGCCGTGGCTGAACGCGCGCCGTGCCGAAGCACTGGCCGCGTTCGCGGCGTCGGGCCTGCCGACCCGCCGGCAGGAGGCGTGGAAGTATACCGATCTGAAGGCCTTGGCATCCGTGCCGTTCGCCCCGGCGATCGAGCGGGCAACCGTCCCGGCCATCGATCGGGTGCCGACACTGCTGACGGACGATGAACCCTTGGCGCGCCTGGTGTTCGTGGACGGCCACCTTCGTCCCGAGTGGTCCGCCACCGCGGGACTGCCGGAAGGCGTCGTGCTGGCCGACCTCGTGACCGCGTTGGCCCGGCATGAACCTCTGGTGGAGCACTGGCTGGGGGAACGGGATGGCATTGCCGGGCGCTCCATGGTTGCCCTCAATGCCGCGCTGATGGATGGCGGCTACGTGATCTGGGTGCCCCGGGGCACGATTGTCGACGCCCCCATCGAGATCACCCTGTTGAGCGGTGCGGCACGGGGAGCGCACACCACTCCGCTGGTGCATCATCCGCGGATCCTGGTGGTGATTGAGGACGGGGCAGAGGCCACTCTGGTAGAGCACTGGGCAGCCTGCAGCGACGCGACGTACTTCAACAATGTCGTGGCCGACGTGCAGGTCGGCGCCGGTGCACGCTTGCGGCATTACCGGATCCAGGAGGAAAGCGTCGAGGCCTACCACGTCACCACCCTTCGGGCCGACCTCGGCCGTGACGCCCGCTATGAGGCGTTCTCGTTCTCCACCGGTGCCCGACTGTCGCGGCTTGATGCGGAGATCAGCCTGACCGGAACCGGTGCCAGCCTCGGCTTCGGCGGCGCTTTCCTGATGCGCGGTCGCCAGCACTGCGACACCACCTCGGTGATCGACCATCGGGTCCCCCACACCGCCTGCCGCGAGGTGTTCAAGGGCACGCTCGATGGTCAGGCGCGGGGCGTTTTCCAGGGCCGCATCGTGGTCCATCCGGGCGCCGACAAGACCGACGGCCAGCAGTCCTGCCGGACGCTGCTGCTGTCCGACGGCGCCGAAATCGATGCCAAGCCGGAACTGGAAATCTATGCGGACGACGTGAAGTGCAGTCACGGCGCCACCGCCGGCCAACTCGACGCCAATGCCCTGTTTTTCTTGCGCTCGCGCGGCCTCGACGAGACAACCGCCCGGCGCCTGCTGATCGAAGCCTTCCTGTCCGATGCGTTGGACGAGATCAGCCTGCCGGCCCTGCGCGGCCGCCTGACCGAGCGGATCGAGGGGTGGATGCGTGAGCCGCGGGAGGACCGCGAATGACCATGGCAAAGGTTGCCACCGACCGGATCGATCAGACGGCGGCGCTGGACGTGGCGGCGGCGCGCGCCGACTTCCCGATCCTCAAGGAAACCGTTTATGGCCGGCCGCTGGTGTATCTCGACAGCGCCGCCAGCGCGCAGAAGCCTCGCGCGGTGCTGGATGCCGTGCAGGAGGCGTACGAGAAGCGCTATTCCAACGTTCATCGCGGCGCCCACCGGCTGAGCCAGCTTGCCACCGATGCCTTCGAGGAGGCGCGGGAGACCGTCGCCCGGTTCATCAACGCCCGCAGCGCGGATGAGATCATCTTCACCCGCAATGCCACCGAGGCCATCAACCTGGTGGCGGCCAGCTACGGCCGGACCTTTCTTGCTGCGGGCGATGAGATCGTGCTCACCGAAATGGAGCACCACGCCAACATCGTTCCATGGCAGCTCCTGCGCGATCAGATCGGCGTCGTGCTCCGGATCGTTCCGATCGACGATGACGGCGTGCTGCGGCTGGATTCCCTGGCCGCGCTATTCGGGCCGCGCACCCGCCTGGTGGCGGTGACCCATTGCTCCAACGTGCTGGGGACAGTGAACCCGGTGCAGGAGATCGTTCGCCTGGCCCACGACCACGGCGTGCCGGTGGTGGTCGACGGCTCCCAGGGCATCGTCCATGCCGGCGCCGACATGCAGGCGATGGATGCCGATTTCTATGCCTTCACCGGCCACAAGCTGTATGGCCCGAGCGGCATCGGCGTGCTGTACGGCAAGCAGGACCTGCTCGAGCGGATGCCGCCCTATCAGGGCGGCGGCGAAATGATCGATCACGTCAGCTTCGCCAAGACCACGTTCAAGACGCCGCCGCACCGGTTCGAGGCCGGCACGCCCCCCATCGTCCAGGCGATCGGCCTCGCGGCGGCGGTTCGTTACGTCTCCGCCCTCGGCATGGATGCGATCCGGGCCCACGAGCAGGCATTGCTGGCGGAAGCCACCGCGGCTCTGGAGCAGGTTGGCGGCGTCCGCATTTTCGGCCGGGCTCCCGGCAAGGCGGCGATCATCTCGTTCCTGGTGGGCAGCCTGCATCCTTATGACGTCGCTGCGGTGCTGGATCGCGACGGAGTCGCGGTGCGGGTCGGGCAGCACTGCGCCGAGCCTCTGATGGCACGCCTCGGCGTCGATGGCACCGCGCGCGCTTCGTTCGCCCTTTACAACGACGGCACGGATGTGGAGGCTCTGGTGAAGGCGATTCACAAGGCAAAGCGGCTGCTCGGTTGATGACCGGCTGACAGGATTTGGTGACAGGCACGATGACGGATCTATCGCGCTACGAGGAGTTTGCCGAAGCCCTCGAGATGATCGACGACGAGGAGATGCGGTTCGAGTACATCATCGACCTCGGCCGTCAGTACGAGCGTGACGACCCGTTTCCACAGGAGTGGAAGATTGAGACCAACCTGATGCACGGCTGCATGTCCAAGGTGTGGATCGTCGATGATGTCGATGACGACGGCCGGCACCATTTCCGTGGCCACAGTGACGCCATCATCGTCAACGGCCTGGTCGGGATGATGACGGAGGCATTCAGCGGCCTGACCGGCGCGGAACTGCAAACGATTACCGTTGATCATGTCCGCCGTCTCAACCTGGGCGCGCTCACCACCCAGCGGCAGGTCGGAATGATGGCGATGCTGAAGCACCTGCAGAAACTCGGCCGCGGCAACGGCGCCATGGCCGGTGCAGAAAACCACGATGACCACTCCTGACCCGACGCTGACCGACTTTCTCCCCCGGGGCGGTGACGACGACGGATTCGTGGCGACGGCGGGGGAGGACCTGCCGGAGGGCATGCCGGCTGCCGTCGAGGCGGTGGTTATCGAGGCAGTGAAAACGGTGTACGACCCGGAGATACCGGTCAATCTCTACGACCTTGGCCTGATCTACCGGCTGGATATCGATCCCCGTGGCAACGTCGACATCGACATGACCTTGACCGCTCCGGCCTGTCCGGTGGCCGGGGAGATGCCGGGCCAGGTGGCAGACACCGTTGCCGCCGTGGACGGCGTGGGCACCGTGACGGTGCGGCTGGTATGGGATCCGCCGTGGTCGCGCGACCGCATGTCGGAAGATGCCCGGCTGGCGCTGGACCTGTTTTAGGCTATCTTGTTGCGATGGCTTTGCGACTGAACGAAACGTTGAAAGGGTGATGCCATGATCACCATCAGCGACGCGGCGGCAACCCGGGTCAAGGCATTGATGGGTCGGTCCGACAAGCCGGTGCTGGGGCTTCGGGTCGGGGTCAACACCAAGGGCTGCTCCGGCATGAGCTATGTCATCGAGTATGCGGAATCGCGGAAGCCGTTCGAGGAGGAGATCCGCGACAAGGGGATCAGCATCTTCATCGATCCCACCGCGATCATGTTCCTGGTCGGCTCCGAGATGGACTACCAGGAAGACCGGCTGCAATCCGGCTTCGTGTTCCGCAACCCCAACGAAAAGGGGCGCTGCGGCTGTGGCGAATCCTTCCACGTCTGAGGCTGCGGCCCCCTGCGCCCCCGCCGGGGTGGACACCGACGGCTCGGCGGCCGTCGAGACGGACCAACAAGCCCGGGCGCATGGGCCGGGCACGCCACGCCCCCGAACCTCCCACCTGCTGGCCGCCCTGGCCGAGCACCGCACCGAGGGTCAGGTGACCGTACGGGACGTGGCGGACTGGCTGGGTGGCCGGTCCTACGGCTTGGTGCTGCTGGTCCTTGCCCTGCCGGCCTGGATCCCGGTGCTGCCGCCGGGGGTCGCGTCGATTTTCGGCATCGTGCTGGTGGCGGTGGCGGTGCAGATGATCGTCGGCAAACCGGTGCCGTGGCTGCCGCAGGCGGTGGAGCAGCGCGGGATCGCCGCCCACAGGTTTCGAACGATGGTGGACCGGGCGGTACCCTGGCTCCGCCGAATCGAGCAGGTCTGCCGCCCGCGCCTCGGCCATCCCACCGACGGACCGATCGTCCGCCTGGTGGCGCTGTGGATTTTGGTGCTGGCCCTGGCCATCTGCGTGCCGTTCCCGATGACCAACTCGGGCCCCGCCCTCTCCATCGCGGTGATCGCACTCGGCCTGATCGAGCGCGACGGGCTGATGGTGGCGGGCGGCGTCGTCCTCGGCGTGCTCTCGGTGATCGTCGCCATCTTCTTCTGGGTCGGCGCCATTGTCAGCCTGCGCTGGCTGCTGGCGGGGTAGCTTGGAGGTGGCGTAATCGCCGCGGCCGGCTCCATTGACGGCGTCTTACCCGGTCTCCCGGAAACACCAAGCTGCAGAGGCCGCCTTTCCCCTCCACTCCGTTGCTGGTGCCCTTGCCCCTGATATTCTCCCCCGTGTCACCCGCGGGCTCGGCCCGCGGGTCCACGGTCGTAGCGGCACGGAGGTGGAGGATCGCCGGGCCGGGCTGTGTCCATGTACGGATAAGAGGCAACCTGGGCGCGTTGTCCCAGGTTGCCAAAGTTCGGTGAAGCGAGTACCGCGGCGCCCGTGCCCTCCGCGCCACGCTGATTGGCGAAAGCCGGCTTCCAGGCACGCGGCCCTCGGGACGCATGGGCGCCGAACGGGGCAACCAGCGCGCCACCCGTGGCCCGGGCCCGATCCCGCCTCGCTCAGGCGGACAGCTTGGCGAAGGCGTCGATGACCTCCGGCGGGGCTTGCACGAGTTCAACCAGGACGCCCTCGCCGCTGATCGGAAACTCATCGTTGCCCTTCGGATGGAGAAACGTGATATCGAAGCCTGCCGCCCCTTTGCGGATCCCACCGGGGGCGAACCGCACGCCGTTGGCGCTGAGCCAGTCCACCGCGGCATGAAGGTCGTCTACCCAGAGGCCGATGTGGTTGAGGGGCGTGTTGTGGACCGCGGGTTTCTTGTCGGGATCCACCGGCTGCATCAGGTCGACTTCCACTTTCAAGGGACCAGAGCCGATCGCCGCGATATCCTCATCGACGTTCTCGCGCTCGCTCTTGAAGTTGCCGGTAATCGTCAGCCCGAGGGAGTCGATCCACAACTTCTTCATCTTTTCTTTATCTGGACCGCCGATGGCGACCTGCTGTATGCCGAGGACTTTGAAGGGTCTGTCGCTCATGTCACTCCCCCTTGGTTTGTTAACAGAATTATCCGAGCGACGGAGTATGCCACGGGCTGCGGGGGTTGTGAAGACCGTCGATGATGCAGGGCGGAGGGCAACCACTGACGCGGCCAGCTCGCCCGCGGGCCGGTTGACGGCGGATGTTGCGGGCGGGCGGCGCTGCAGGCAGCAAGGGCCCGGTTGGCAACGACGTGCAAGAACAATGTTCGGCTCACGTAACTCCTACTGCCAGGGCTGTTCGCCGCCATGACCACCCCACCACCCCACCGCGGGCCGCGCGGGCTGTTCGCAGGCATCGTCACCATGGACTTGCAGTTCGCCGTGCCCGGCTTCCCGGAACGCAACGCCAAAACCTATGCCGATGCCTGGGCGGTGGCCCCGGGCGGCCCCGCCACCAATGCCGCCACCGTGTTCGCCCATCTGGGGGGCGCAGCGACCCTGGTCACCGGCGTCGGCCGCCACCCGCTGACCGATTTCATCATGGCGGACCTCGCCACGTCGGGCATCGCCCTGGTGGACCTGCACGCGGGTCAGGCGGTGGTCCCGCCCATCGTCTCGATCATCTCCAGCCGGGACAACGGCGACCGCACGGTCATCACCCGCCGCCCCGACCCCGTGACAACGGCACCGGACCCCAGCATTCTCGGCGCGGTCGACGGCGCCGACATCTGCCTGGTCGACGGCTTCTTCCTGGAGGCGGCCCTGGCCCTTGCGGCCCGCGCGCGCGATCGCGGCGTTCCGGTGGTGCTGGACGGCGGCAGCTGGAAGGAAGGTCTGGAGCGGTTGCTGGCACTGACCGATATCGCCGTGGTCTCCGAACGGTTCCGCCCCCCGGACCTGCCGGCCGGAACGGACGTGCTCACGGCCCTGCACGAACGCTTCGGCTGCCGCCGGATCGCGGTCACCCGCGGCGAGCGCGGCATCCGTGCCTTCGAAGACGGCCACCGGTTCGAGGTGGCGGCGGCGCCGGTCGCCGCCGTCGACACCTTGGCCGCGGGAGACTTCTTCCACGGCGCGTTCTGTTTCGCCCATGCCACCGGTCAGAGCTTTCCCGCAGCCCTCGCCTTCGCCGCCCGGGTGGCCGGCCGGTCCTGCGCCCACTTCGGCACCCGCGCCTGGCTCGACCATATCGACGACCTCCGCGGCGAGGCTCAGTCCTTCGCACCGGCCCGCGACTAAAGTGGCGGCTTGATCGTCGTCCGGCCGCGAGCCGATAGGCCCAACTGCCCCTCTCGCAAAGGCCGCCCACCCGCCCGAAGACGCTGCTCCCCGAAGTGCCATAGCGCCAGCAGCAGCCGGACTCCGAGAAACTCTAGATCGTTAGCGGAACACGGCGTTCAAGTTGGGTTCAAGTCCGACAATGATTTCTTGATAAATCTAAAGTACTCATCCCACGGTCGCCGACGATCGGACTCGAGGAAATGGGAGGCCGCCGCAGCGGCGATGACCATGCAGTGCATTGCATTCAAAAGATACAATTCGATCCCATCTATTATTGTTGGATAATTTATTGATGTAATGCCTCTATTATGGTCAATTGTGAACATCGTATCAAGATCACCAGCCTGTGAGTGAGTTGACCGGCTCAGCAATGGATACCATTCGATGTACCATTGGTGCATTTTTGCCAACTCGCTCCATTGCTCAATAGAGGTTCGCTTTCCTCCTGGAATAGAAAACTCATCCACACAATCACCAGAAAGACTCTCTTTGGCCATTGTCAGGTTTCCATAATCGTGCTTTTCGATTTTCTTAATAAAATTCGAGCGCTCTCTGGCGTCCTCATCTTTCAATGTCTGTAAGGCGGATTCGGGATCCAATGCTAGAGCACGTACTTTGAATACAGTCTCGATAAGGGCTCTGAAAGTAACTTTGGCAGGAGCAATGATGCCGCGGTGCAGCAGGATCACCGTTGCCTGATAATGCTCCACGGCCCTTATAAAAAAGACCAGCATACACCTAAGGTGATCAGGGTCTGCCGGGACGTTTTGGGGCAACAGTACGTGGCAATCACGATTAATTTCGTAGGCTTTCGTGAAGCTTTTTCGGTGCTGCGCTTCAAGAGCTGTTTCCAAGGTCTTGCAGCGTGGGCTCAAGAAGCCGTCAAGGTCGAAAGTAAAAGCGTCGCCGGTTCGTTGTGCTGTCAAGGTCTGGACCTCCAAAAGCTCACAGTGCCCGACCGACTGATCCCCCTTCGACCGGTTGCGCAGTAATCGCGATCAGGCGATGGCGTGCGGCGCGGAAACCAATGAGCAGAAGCGCCACAACACTGATGCCGCATGGTATCTTACAGCGGCGGCTTGATCGTCGTCCGGCCGCGTTCCGGCTCGCGAACCCCCCACATGATGATGATCCCGACCACGAAGAATACCACGATGGTGGCCATGCCGGCGCGCTGGCTCTGGAAGATGTCGGTGACCACGGCCAGCGCCACCGGTCCCGCGAACGCGATGATCTTGCCGGACAGCGCATAGAGGCCGAACATCTCCGCCTCCACGTCCTTCGGCGCCAGGCGGGCCATCATCGATCGGCTGGCCGCCTGCACCGGCCCGAAGAACA
>REES01000075.1 GCA_007694935.1 Rhodospirillales bacterium | reverse complement strand
GACGACTTGGCGATGCGTCGGTCCTGATGGCGCGTCCGTCCGCCCCCCCCGGGTCGGCGTGGCGAAGGCGTCCGCTGACCACGCACCCATTCCCCAGCATCCTGGATTTCGCTTCGCTCCATCCAGGCTACGCTCTACTCCATCCAGGCTACGCTCGCGCGCTCAGCGGCGGGGCTTCTGGGTCAGAGGGCGGGTGAACACGCGGACAAGGAACCCGAGCCAGCGGCCGGCGCGGCTGAGGCGCATGCCGAGCCGCACGTACGGATGGCGCTCCAGCTTCTCGAGACGCCGGGTGCAGGCCGCCAACTCCCGCTCCAGGTTGGCCACCCGCGTATGGTCGCCGAACGGCGGCACCGTAAAGGTGCCGCCCTCCCGCCGGATCACCAGCCACTGCTGCCCGTCCGGATGGGGCCAGGCCAGCCGCTCGCAGACCAGCCGGTGGCGTTCCGCCAGGGCGACGATGGTGGCAAAGCGGAACTCCGCCCGCACCACCGTGGCCGAGCCGCGGTAGTCCTCGGGGCCTTCGAAGAACGAGGCGACGAACACCGAGGACGGGGTCATCACCTCGGCCGCCTCGGCAAAGCACCGGTCGATCTGCGCCGCCGGGACGTGGGAGAAGACCGACTGGGCAATCAGGTAGTCGAAGTTCCGCCCGAAGGCGGTCAAGCGGAAATCGCGGTCGTGGGCGAAGGTCACCCGCTTGAGGGCGATCAGCGCCTCCGACACCTCGTTGCGGATGCCCTGCTCCAGCAGCCAGCGCTCCGGCTCCAGGCCGAAGTAGTGGCCCGAGCGGAGGTAGGGGATCAGCAGCCGGCCGGCGCGGAGCGAGCCACAGCCGATGTCCAGCAGGGTGTGGTGCTCACGCAAGCCCAGCGCCGTGAGCAGGTTGAACTGCATGGCGCTGAACACGTCATACTGCTCGCCGGGGCCGACGAAGGTGCGGTACTCCTCGGCGGCCCGGTCGAGAGACCGGGCGGCGGAATCGGCGGAGGTCATGGCCTTTCAAGCCCGATCCGGCCACCGGGGCTGCACACCCCATACACCCCAGGCAACCATCCCATCTCAGGTCCCCTTCAGCTCTTCACATCGCAACCGGTGCCGATGTCCGGGCCGGCGATGGCGCGGACGCCCCTTTCCGGCCGGCCCGGCGCCGGCGAGACGGACCGGAAAGCCGGGAAAGACCGGCATCGCCGGCTCCGACTGCGGCACTTGGAAGCATCCCCGCGCCGCAATGCGCGGGTCCCGGTGCAGGTTGCGGAACGCAATCGTCGCCAAGGTCATCCTGGACACATTTTCATTTCAACACCGTTGCGTTCGGCGCAATCCGCATATGGGTCCCACGGCTGTCTCGACGTCAACCCCGGCATCAGCGATCATTTCGGTCAAGCAAGTTGCATTGGGTCGCGCCGCAGCAAACGGAGCCCGGATGAAGCGAAGCGTCATCCGGGACCCATCGACGAGTTGGCGGTCCCTAGAGCCCGAACGCGCCTGCGGCGCGGTGCGGGTGCGGGCGATGTGGACACGGTCGGTGGCGCTCTCCCTGGGGGCGCGTATTACGGCCATGGCGCCGGGTTGCCCGGCACCGGACGGCGGTGCTGCAGTTGCCTCTTCAAGGCTCTCATCGACAGAACCATCACGAACAGCACGCCCGTCATCGTTGCCATCATTCCGCCGATGGCGACGTTCCAGTGGACGGCCAGGAAATAGCCGCTCACGCAGGCGATCGTCGACAATGCCGCCGCAAGGGGGACGATCAGCGCCAGCCGGCGTGTCATGAGCAGGGCAGTGGCCGGCGGCACGATCACGAAGGCGATGAACAGCACCGGTCCGACCGCGTCGAAGGCCGCCACGGCGGTGACGCTGGTGAGGGTGAGCAGGGTGTAGTGCAGTGCCGCGGGTGCCAAGCCCAGTGCCGCCGCCAGGGCCGGATCGAAGGTCGCCAGTTTCAGTTCCTTCCAGAACAGCACCACGAACACGAGGTTCAGCACCAGGACGACACCAAGCATCACCATCGAAACCGGCACGGCAACGCCCAGGACCGGTGTCGTGCGCATCCAGACGAAGCCGATCTCGCCAAGAAGAATGGTGTCCGCGTGCAGATGCACCTGACGCGCGAAGATCCCGATCAACAGGATACCCGTCGCGAACAGCATCGAGAAGACGAGCCCGATCGCGGCATCCGTCTTGACCAGACCGGTTCGGGTCAGGGCCTCGGTCAGCGCCACGGTCAGCACCCCGGTCAATCCGGCGCCGATCAATTGCACCGGGCCGGACAGCTCCCGCGTGAGCAGCCAGACCATGATGACGCCGAAAACGATGGAGTGGCTGATCGCGTCCGTCAGCATCGCGTTGCCCCGGAGCACCAGGAACACGCCGGGCAGCGCCGCTGCCGCCCCGACCAGGACTCCGGTCAGCACGATCATGGCCGGAATGCTGTCGAACAGGGCGGCAAGCATCAGTCCGGCCCGTGCCCGGTCCGGCGCAGGGCCTCGGCGCGCCGGCGGCCTGCAGGCGTCAGCACCCAATGCGGCGAGCTTTCGGGGTCATGCACGACCGGGCGGACCAGCCCCTGCCCTTCAAGCCGTCGCATCACCCCCGGCAACGGCCGCCCCAGCATGGTGTCAAGCATTCCCTTTTCGCTGGGATAGTCGGGATCGTGGTGAGCGGCGGCCAGCCGGTCCATGGCCAGGAGCACCCGATCGCCGGATATCCGCCAGCGCTGCAACTGGGCGGACAGCGCCTGCCAGACGACCCCGCGTCGGGGCGCGGCAAGGATGGAGACAAGGACGACCGCAGAGGCAAGCAGGACCACGATCGGCCCGGTCGCCAATCCCCGGCCGGTGGCGCTGAGCAGGGCCCCACCGGCACCCACCAAGCCACCGATACCCATGGCAAGGATCGTCATCGCGCCGAGGTTGCCGATCCACTGCCGGGCCGCCACCGCCGGCGCGATCAGGACCGCGACCATCAGCACCACCCCGACCAGCTGGATCCCGGCGACGATGGTCAGGGCCAGCAGAACCGTCAAGCCGAGTTCCAGGGCCCGCACCGGCAGGCCCAGCGCCGCTGCGGCAATCGGGTCGAACGTCGCCAGCTTGATTTCCTTCCACAAGACCACGAAGAACAGCGTCGCGACGGCGAAGACGCCACCCAGCACCCACAGGTCTTGTGCACTCAGCGCCGCCGCCTGCCCGAACAGAAAGGTGGTGATGCCCGCACGCGCGCCGCCGCCCTGGGCCTGTATGTGGCTCAGGAGCACCACCCCGACGGCAAAGTAGACACTCAGGACAATGCCCAGTTGGGCGTCGGTCTTGAGGGGCGTCAGCCGCCCGATGGCCAGGACCGACAGCGCCGCCGCCATTGCGGTGAGGAGGGCCACAAGCATGATGGTGGTCAGATCCCGCTCCCCGGCCAGCAGGAAACCCAGACAGACCCCCGGCAGTGCGGCGTGACTGATGGTGTCGCTGAGCAGGCTCTGGCGACGCAACACGGCGAACACGCCGACCATGCCCGACACCGCACCGACAAGCGCGGCCCCCAGCATCACCGTGCGAACGATCTGGCTGCCCAGGAGATCGACAAGCATCGGCATTTCAAACCTGCCCGCCGACCCGCCCCGACCGCGCCGGATCATCGGCATCGGCGGCATCGAACACGGCCATCTGCCCGCCGTAGGCCGCCTTCAGGTTGGCGGGCGTGTAGACGTCGCGCATCTCGCCCTGTGCGATCAGGCGTCGGTTCAGCAGGACCATCCAATCAAATCGGCGCCGCACCGTGGACAGATCGTGATGGACAACGACGACCGACTTCCCCCGGTCGCGGAGGCTACGCAGCAGGGACAGGATGATGTCCTCGCTGACGGCATCGACGCCGGCCAGAGGCTCGTCCAGAAGCACCAGATCGGCCTGCTGGATAAGGGCCCGGGCGATGAACACGCGCTGCTGCTGGCCGCCGGACAGCTGGCCGATCTGGCGGGTGGCGAACGCCTCCATCCCGACTTCGGCCAACGCCTCCAGGGCTGCCTGGCGATGCGCCTTTCGTACCGGCCGGAGCCAGCCGATCCGCCGATAAAGCCCCATGGTTACGACTTCCAGGACCGTCGCCGGGAAATCCCAGTCGACCTCTGCCCGCTGGTGGACGTAGGCCACCCGACTGCGGGCCCGGGATATCGGTTCACCGAAAATCCGGATATGGCCGGCAACCGGCCGCAGCAGCCCCATCACCGACTTCAGCAAGGTGGACTTGCCGGATCCGTTGGGGCCGACGATGGCAACGAGACGGCCCGGCGGAACGTCCAGATCGATGTCCCACAAGGCGATCGACGAGCCATAGCGGACCGTCAGGTCTTCGACATGCAAGGCGAAGCCCGGCTCATGAAGATCGGCGCTGCCGGCCATGGGGCCCTTCCGGATCGCGTTGGACCAAGAGGTCTCGCCCCGGCGCCAGGGCGGACACCGGGGCCCGAAACCTCGGGACGGAGGGCTCAGTCGGCGAGGCTCCAGACGGCCGCCCAGTCGCCCAGGACCGCGGGCCAGGGGGGACGGGTGCCGCCCAGCGCATCGGTAATCGTGATGGTATTGGCGCGGACCATGCCGATGTAGGTGCCCTCGGGCGTCCCCGTATCGCCCATCGCATCGGAGAAGAGTTCGCCGCCGATCTCGAGCCGATGCCCGCGCGCCCGCACCTCGGTGACCAGCGCCCGGATCGTGCGGGGGCTGACCGTGGTCTCGACGAACACGGCCGGGACATTGTTTTCAATGACGAACTCCGCAACCTCGAGGATGTCGCCGATGCTGGCTTCGGCGGCGGTGGAGATGCCCTGGATGGCCTCCGACGCTTGGATGCCGTAGGCGTCCGAGAAGTAATAGAACGCATCGTGGGCGGTGACCAGGATACGGTTCCCTTCCGGGATCGATGCGATCGCCTCGCCCACCCAGTCGTGCAGGGCGTCAAGCTGCGCCCTGTACGCGGCCGCGCGCGCCTCCATCGCCGGCGCACAATCGGGCCGCTGCTCCGACATGGCAGCGGTGATCACCGGCACGATCTCAGCCCAGCGGCTGACATCCATCCACGCGTGCGGGTCCGTCGCGCCGGGCGCCTCCGGGTCGTCGAGCAGGCGGTCGGCAGCGAGTGCCGCTTCCAGGACGCCGAGCGTCCGCGTCCGGCCGGAGAGGGCCCGGAGGACTTCCGCCAATTGCTCTTCCAGGGCGAAATCCACGTAGAGGATCAACTCGGCCTGCGACAGCGCCCGCACGTCCGACGGCGTGGCGCTGTAATAGTGCGGATCGACCCCCGGCGCGATCAGGGTGGTGACCTCGGCGCAGTCACCGGCAACCGTCTCCGCCACATCGGCGATCATGCCAACCGTGGCAAGCACCCGAAGCGGCGGGTCGGCGGCGAGCGCCCCGCCGGACAGGCAGATCGCCAGTGTGGCCGCGCTCAGCAATGCGGTGCGTCGTGTTTTCAGCAACGTTTGGGTCCTTTCCTTGCGCATCTGAAGCCTCATGTGGGCGCTGTCCGCTCGCATCGACAGCTGTCGCATAAACTTAATACGATTGCGTCGCATTTGCATAGCCTGAGCCGTCGTCCGTCACCGGCTGCTTGTCTGATCCCAAATCCGGCAGTTGCCGGTGGTGCGCTCGCCTCGTCGTCAGCGGCGGGCGTGGCCGCCCCAGCGCCTTTCGTAAATCGCCGTGACGCGCACGGCCAAGTCAGGGGCAGGAGCAAGCCGGGCCAGGCCCGGCCAAGGCAGGGGTGCCGGACAACAGTCAATCACTCCGGCACCGGCCCCGCGGCGGCGCGGCGAGCCCGCTTGGTGCCGACGGCAATGGAGGCGCGTCGCCGTCTGTGGTAGAGATGCCGCCATGCTGCGCATTGATACGTTGACCTACCGCATCGGCGGCCGGGTGCTGCTGGACGAGACCTCGGCCGCCATCGATGCCGGGCAGCGGGTCGGCTTGGTCGGGCGCAACGGTACCGGCAAGACCACCCTGCTCCGCCTGATCGCCAGCGAACTGGAACCCGACGGCGGCGCCATCGCCATGCCGCCCCGCTGGCTGATCGGTCTCACCCGCCAGGAGGCGCCCGGCGGCGACGCCAGCCTGATCGAAACCGTGCTTTCCGCCGATGCCGAGTTGGTGCACCTCAACCATGCCGCCGCCACCGCGGCAGATCCGCACCACCTCGCCGACATCCACGAGCGCCTGATCGCCAAGGACGCCCATGCGGCGGAAGCCCGGGCGGCGCGCATCCTGGCCGGTCTCGGATTCTCTCAGGAAGCTCAGCAGCAGCCATGCCGGGCGTTCTCCGGCGGCTGGCGGATGCGGGTGGCGCTCGCCGGGCTGCTGTTCACCCGGCCGGACCTGCTTCTCCTGGACGAGCCCACCAACCACCTGGACCTGGAAGCCACCCTGTGGCTGGAGAACCATCTCCGTCATTATCCGGGCACGGTGCTGCTGGTGAGCCACGATCGCGGCCTGCTCAACCGCGCCGTCGACCGGATCCTGCATTTGGAGGGTGGCAAGCTGACGCTCTACCCGGGCGGCTACGACCGGTTCGAGCGCACGAGGCGGGAGCGGGCGGAACTGGACGAGAAGCGCCGCGCCCGGCAGGAAGCGGAACGCGCCCACATCCAGGCGTTCGTCGACCGCTTCCGCGCCAAGGCGACCAAGGCGCGCCAAGCTCAATCCCGGCTCAAGATGCTGGCGCGGATGGAGCCGATTGCCGGTGGTGCGGCCGAGGATGCGGCGGTGCGGTTCGATTTCCCGACACCGGAGCCTCCCCTGCCCTCCCCGCTCTATGCCGTGGACGACGGCGCGGTCGGCTACGACAGCCGCCCGGTGCTGCGGGATCTCAATCTCCGCCTGGACGCCGACGACCGCATCGCCCTTCTGGGCGCCAACGGCAACGGCAAGTCCACCCTGATCAAGCTGCTGGCCGGGCGGCT
>REES01000084.1 GCA_007694935.1 Rhodospirillales bacterium | reverse complement strand
AGCGTTCCTCTCCTGCGCCGATGAACCCACGGAGTCCGGTTTCTTCCGGTCGCGAGGGGATGGACAAGGAATGAGCCGCTTCCGGTGACCGGGTCGTCTGCCGCGCCTTAAATGCGGAACGGAACGCACCCCCCGCCGCCGCCGGAACCTCCCTTGAACAGGGGCGTCTGCAGCGAGCCCATAAGCTGCATCGGCACCATCATTGCTTGAAACGTGGTCGCGGTGACGATCTGGATCGTCTGCCGCGTCAGTTCCATCTGCATCTCGATCAGCGTCTGCAACGGGAACATCAGCATCTCCTGTACCAAAGCTCATCCCCACCATTCAAACCCGATTGTGCGCTGCACACAAGCATTGGATTGGCCCGGCCCGCAGGTGCGCCGCACCCGCGGTTGGCGCACCCCGAAAGGGTGACTGCCTGATGGGCAGTGACCAAACTTTGGTCACGGTGACCTCCCGCCCCAGCCGTGATGGCTGTCGACAACCCATTGATCGGTCGAGGATATCCTCCCATGCGACATTTGGCCCGATTCTTGCTTGGAGGAAGGATGTCGCAACCGAGGCAGACCGATACATCGGATGACCTTGCGATCCCCCAGCCCGTCGGCCGATGAGGTCGGAGGAGCCCGTCGTGCGGGGCGCTCGCTTGGGCTAGCCGAAACCGGGACTCAGTCCGCCGGGCTCATGGCGGTCGAACACCGTCCGGGCCCGCCGAGACGTCCGCCCGATACCGCGTCATGACGGCGAAGACCACGATCACCGGAATCGACCGACAGCGGAGCTTTCGCCCATGAGCGCACTCGGCAAGCGCAGCACCTCGCTTTCCCTGATCAGCATCTACGAGATCAGCAAGATCCTGACCGCCTCCCTCAACCTTGAGGGGACCCTTCGGGCCGTGCTCAACCTTCTGTCATCGTACATGGAGATGCGCCGCGGCGTGGTGGCGATCCTGGACGAGGACGATGCCCTCAACGTGGTAGCGGCCGCCGGCCTGACCCCTTCCGAGGTGAGTCGCGGCGTCGCCAACCTGCCGGAGGAGGTCGCCGCCCGCATTCTCTCGGGGCAGATGCCCTACGTCATCGAGAACGTCGCCGAGGAACCGCTGCTCGCCGACTACGTGCGGGTTCCCGACCTGTTGGAGGATGAAACCATCTCGTTCATCGCGGTGCCGATCAAGACCTACGGCAAGCCGTTCGGGGCACTGGCCATCGCCCGGGTCTGGACCGATGCCAACGCCGTCAACTTCGGCGAAGACGTTCGGTTCCTCACCATGGTGGCCAACCTGATCGCCCAGACGGTGAAGCTGCACCAGAAACGAACGCCGTCGGCGGAGCTTGCCCGTGCCGCCGGCACGCTGCCGGGTGCCGCGCCGCTGGCGCCGGGAGGCAAGACCCTTGCCCTCGACAATGTGATCGGGGTCAGCCGGGCGATGCAGCAGGTGTTCGCGCAGGTCCACCTGGTGGCACCGACCCGCTCCACCGTGGTGCTGCGCGGCGAGAGCGGAACCGGCAAGGAGGTGATCGCCCGGGCACTGCATAACCTCAGCCCCCGTTCCGCCGGCCCGTTCATCAAGGTCAACTGCTCGGCGCTGCCGGACACCTTGCTGGAGTCAGAACTGTTCGGCCACGAGAAAGGGGCGTTCACCGGCGCGACTCAGGATCGCAAGGGCCGTTTCGAACTGGCCGACGGCGGCACCCTGTTCCTCGACGAGATCGGCGACGTGTCCCCGGCCTTCCAGGCCAAGTTGTTGCGGGTGTTGCAGGAACGGGAATTCGAACGGGTCGGCGGAACCAAGACGCTCAAGGTGGACGTGCGGGTGATCTGTGCCACCAACCGCAATCTCGAGGAGGCGGTGGCCAAGGGCGAGTTCCGTGCCGACCTGTACTACCGCATCAACGTGGTGCCGGTGTTCATCCCGGCGCTCCGTGAGCGGCCCGACGACATTCCCCTGCTGGCCGAGCATTTCCTTAACGCCTTCAACCGGGAGAATGACCGCAATCTCCGGTTTGCAGCGGATGCGCTGAAGGTGGTGTCCGGATGCAACTTCCCCGGCAACGTGCGGGAACTGGAGAACTGCATCTATCGCGTGGCCACCCTGACCCGCGGCGACCTCATCCAGGACCTGCACCTGCCCTGCCAGACCAGCTTCTGCCACTGTGCGACCCTGCTGCCGCAGGTGGCGTACGGCCCCGCCACCGCCGAGGATCCGCGGCGGAACCTGGCCGGAGTTGGGCCGGCCGCCGACTGGCAGGAGGTGGACGACCTTGGCGATCTCGAAGCACTGCCACAGCGCGAACGGCTGCTCAGGGTGATGGAGAAGGCCGGCTGGGTGCAGGCCAAGGCGGCGCGGCTGCTGGGGATAACGCCGAGGCAGGTCGGCTATGCCCTCCGAAAGTACAACATCGAGATCAAGCGGCTCTGAAGCCGAGCCCGCCCGGCCCGGCGCCGCAGCGGCCCGAAAGGGCCACTGATGTCGGGCAACAGCGTCGGGTGTCCGACAGGGTGTCGGGGACCCGACATGCCGCAAGGCCGGCCCTCACCGGCGAATCGCACCGAATCAAGCGGATAGTAGTCTGGCACGGTCGTTGCTTTGTGATGCGGATCGAGCCTGCCCGACGCCGTCGGGCAATCCTGCAAGGAGGCGACGCGCATCATGAGCCGGATCATATCCCTGGACGCCATTGGCCGGACCGCGTCGGCGCGAACGCGGCCGCGTGCCGGCACCGCCTGCACCAGCGCGGGCGGGGGCTGTCCGAGCGGGGGTGGCGATGCCATCCCGCCTGCGGTTCTCGACCGGATCCGCGAGCATCCCTGCTACAGCGAGGACGCACATCATTTCTTCGCGCGGATGCACATCGCGGTGGCGCCCGCCTGCAACATCCAGTGCAACTACTGCAACCGAAAATACGACTGCGCCAACGAAAGCCGACCCGGCGTCACCAGCACCGTCCTGTCGGAAGAAGCGGCGGAGGCCAAGGTGCGCGGCGTCGCCGCCCGGTTGCCGCAGCTCTCGGTGGTGGGCATCGCCGGGCCCGGCGACGCTCTGGCCGACGCTGCCCGCAGCTTCCGGGCGTTCGAGCGGATTGCCGCAGCCGTTCCCGGCCTGAAGCTGTGCCTTGCCACCAACGGCCTCGCCCTGCCCGAGAATGTGGCACGGATCAAGGCCCTCGGCATCGACCATGTCACCATCACCATCAACGCCGTCGATCCCGAGATCGGCAGCCGGATCCATCCGTGGGTCGCTTTCGGCGGCCGGCGCCTGACCGGCGTCGAGGGGGCCGCCGTACTGATCCGCCAGCAGCTCGAGGGGTTGGAGCGGCTGGTCGCCGCTGACGTGTTGGTCAAGGTCAACTCGGTGATGATCCCCGGCATCAACGACGGCCACCTGCCCGCGGTAAACGCCGCGATCAAGGCGCGCGGCGCGTTCCTGCACAACATCATGCCGCTGATTTCCGATCCGGCACACGGCACCCGGTTCGGGCTGGACGGCCAGCGGGGTCCCACCCCGCAGGAACTCAAGGCGATGCAGGACTCCCTCGCAGGCGGCGCCCGGCTGATGCGGCACTGCCGCCAGTGCCGCGCCGATGCCGTGGGCATGCTGGGGGATGACGCCGATTGCGGGCCGCAGACCGATGCGGTGGCGGCCGAAGACGCAACAATCCGCCCGGATGCGGAACAGCGGGCCCGCTATCGCGAGGTGGTGGCGCAGGAACTGGCCGATCGTGACGCGGCATCAGCCGCGGTGGCCGGTGCGCTGGAGCGGATCGCCGCCCCGGTATCCATGCTGGTCGCCGTCTGCACCAAGGGCGGCGGGCGGATCAACCGCCACTTCGGCCACGCCAGTGAATTTCAGTTGTTCGAGGTCGACCGCGCCGGGGTGCGCCTGGTCGGCCATCGTCGGGCCGGCCGATACTGCCAGGGCGGCTTCGGCGAGGAGGACGTGCTCGATCAGGTGATCGCTGCCCTCGACGGCGTCGACGCGGTGCTGTGCGCCAAGATCGGCTCCTGTCCGAAGGACCGGCTTGCCGAGGCCGGCATCGCTGCCTCGGACGATTATGCGTTCCAGTATATCGAGCCGGCGGTGGCGGCGTTCTTCCGGGATGCCGTCGGTGCCAACGACCGGGCGGCGACGGCCTGACCCCACACCGGCCGCGCCGGTTGCCCGGGAACCCCGCCCCCAGACCAGTGTAACGACGAAGGAGAGGATGTCATGGCCTACAAGATCATCGCCAGCCAGTGCACGGCCTGCGGCTCGTGCGAATTCGACTGCCCCAACCAGGCGGTCGGCATGAAGGGCGACGTGTTTGCCATCAACGCCGGCAAGTGCGGCGAGTGCGAGGGGTTCTTCGATGTCCCGCAGTGCGTCGAAGTGTGCCCGGCCGAGTGCATCGTTCGGGCATGAAGCCGGACGGCGCGCCCAGCGGTACCGGCCCTTCCATCGATTCCGACCACGCCGAAACCGTGGCACCGCCCCTGCCGGAAGTCTACGGGCCGCCGGCGTTCGAGCCGGGGTGCAAGGTGCGCTCCCTGAAGCCGATCCGGAATGACGGTACGGTCCCCGGGTCGGCCATGGGCACGGTGATCCTGGAAGCCGGTGCGGTCGGCTACGTCACCGGTATCGGCGAGTTTCTGCAGCGGTTTTACATCTACCGTGTGGATTTCGTTGATGCCGGACGGATCATCGGCATGCGACGTGATGAGATCGAGTCCCTGGACGGCGAAGCCGCGGGTGCCGTTCCGGGTGAGCAAAGGAGAGCGGAATGAAAGTGACGATCGGCAAGACCGAGGGCGGCTTTTCGGCCTATGTGGCGAAGAAGGACCTGGAGGAGCGGATCGTCGCCGCCGAGAACCCGGCGTTGTGGGGCGGCTGGATCGAACTCGCCAATGGTTGGCGGCTTGCCCTGCCGGACCTGGAAGCCTCGACCCGCCTGCCGGTCACGGTCAACGCAAGGCGTCTGGATAGGGTGATCTAGGCCGGCCGCCGGTCCGGTTCGTTCGGCAGCGGGCCCCGTTTGGCGGAGGTTGAAGCGAACCGGCGTCGGCGATAGCCTTCCTCAGACGTTGTTCGCCCCGTCGGGAAGGCACCTTGGGCCGTGGCTGCTGAAATCACCAATGACAGCGTCAGGCAGGGATTTCGTGTCGGTCTCTCGGCGCGTCTGCTGGTCCTGACCATGCTGTTCGTGATGATCGCCGAGGTGCTGATCTACGTGCCGTCGGTGTCGCGCTTCCGCAAGGTGTTCCTGGAGGACCAGGTGGCCAAAGCCCACCTCGCCATGATGGCGGCCCAGGCGCAACCGGGGCAGGAACTGGCGCACGCTCTCTCCATGGACCTGCTGTTCCATGCCGGCGCCTATGCCATCGTGTTGGAAACCGCCGATCGCCGGATGATGATGCTGAGCCGGGACATGCCGCCGGCGGTTGACGTGACCTTCGACCTGCGGAATCGCGCTGCCATGGCCTGGATCCCGGAGGCCTTCTCGACGCTGCGCCAGCGGGACAACCGGGTGATGCGGGTGATCGCGACATCGCCCCAGGATCCGGCGGCGACGCTGGAGGTGATCCTCGACGAGGAACCGTTGCGCGAGTCCATGCTCGCGTTCTCCTGGCGCATCCTGACCCTGTCCATCATCATTTCGGTCATTACCGCGGGGCTGGTCTATCTCAGCCTGCAATGGCTACTGGTTCGGCCGATCCGGCGGATGTGCGACAGTATCCTCAGGTTTCGCCAGCACCCGGAGGATGAGACCGCCACCCTTCCGCCGACGCGACGAAGCGATGAACTGGGGGTCGCGCAGCGTGAACTCGCCCGCATGCAGACGGAGTTGCGGGCGGCGCTTCGTCAGAAGACCCACCTGGCCGCCCTCGGGAGCGCCGTCGCCAAGATCCACCACGATCTTCGCAACACCCTCGCCACCGCGGTCCTCGCCTCCGACTATCTCGCTTCCATCGACGACCCGGCGGTGAAGCGGATCGCGCCCAAGCTCTATCATGCCATCGACCGGGCGGTGGCGATGTGCAGCCGCACCCTGGACTACGTGCGCGACACGCCGCGGCCGCTGGAACCATCGGTGTTTCCCCTGGCCGGCCTGATCACGGAGGTGGAGGAATTCGTCGGCTCACCCGAGCCGCCGCCGGCCGGAACCCCGGCCAACGGCGCGGGCGGACCGAAGCTCAGGCGGGTATGCGGCAGCGGCCTCGCCACCGAGATCTACGGCGACCGTGACCAACTGTTCCGCGTGTTCGCCAATCTCGCTCTCAATGCCGCCCAGGCCGGGGCCGACACCATCCGGGTCGAAGCCGTCGATCAGCGCGACCAGGTGACGATCGACGTGGCCGACAACGGACCGGGTATCCCCGAGACGGTGCGGGACAGCATTTTCGGGCCCCGAACCAACTCCGGCCGTCCGGACGGAACCGGGCTCGGCCTCACCATCGCCCGGGAGATCGTTCTGGCCCACGGCGGCGACATCGCGGTGGCCTCCACCGGGCCGGAGGGAACCCGTTTCCGGATCACCCTGCCGGGCGGACGCCGGCCGTCGCGCCGCACCGCCGCCTGACATTGCCAGCGGCGACGACGTTCCCGAACCGGCCCGGCCGCATGATCGTTTCGCATTGCACCATCCGCGCCCGCCGGGTATTCAGGAACGATCGGCAGTTCGGGGTCTGGAAACGAGCGTTTTCAGGGGGAAGGAGATGGCACGTGGCCGAAGATAGAGCGCTGCGGCACCTGGATCGGTGGGTGATCGGTGCATTCGTCACGGTGATCGGGCTGTTCGGCCTGTATCTGGCGTCTCGAGCGGACGAACAGGTCATGTATATGACGGGCCTGATCCTGTTCATCGGTAGCATTCTGTTCAACTTCGTTCAGATCAACCAAGTTTACAGCCACAAGAAGAAATAGCCGGACTGGCGGCGGCCGTGCGGGCGTGGCGGAATTGGTAGACGCGCTGGACTCAAAATCCAGTTCTGGCAACAGAGTGTCGGTTCGACTCCGACCGCCCGCACCA
>REES01000085.1 GCA_007694935.1 Rhodospirillales bacterium | reverse complement strand
CGTTGGCGAGGAACCACAGGGTGCCGCGCTCGATCAGCCGCTGCACCTCCCGATGCAGAACGGTCTGGACACTGGCAGCGATACCGTTGTCCAGCGCCTCGATGCCTTCCCACACCGCCCGCGCCGCGAACACGTCACGGGCGATGATGTAGGCGCGGGCGATGTCCGCCGCCGACATGCCGGTCTTGTCGGCAATGCCGGGGGCGAAGGTACCGCCCATCCGGTTGATCAGGCTGTTGATGATGGACGTGGCCACCAGCTCGCGCCTGAGGCGGTGGCCGGCGATCCGGTCGCCGAAACGGGCCTGGATCGGGCCGGGGAAATAGCGTTCCACGTCCCGGGCGAGATGGCGTTCGTCCGGCAAGCTGGTCTCCAGCACCTCTTCGTACAGCCAGATCTTGCAGTAGGAGAACACCACCGCGATCTCCGGCCGGGTGAGGCCATGGCGGGCGGCGATGCGCTCGGCGAGGTCGTCTTCGTCCGGCAGAGCCTCCACCTCGCGGTGAAGCCGGCCCTGCCGCTCCAGCATGCGAATCAGCCGCGCCTGGTTCTCGAGGGCCGCGAAGCCGTCCGCGCAAACCAGGGAGATCGCCTGCGATTGCAGGTAGTTGTCGCGGAGCACCAGGTCGGCGACCTCGTCGGTCATCTCGGCGAGAAGCTGGTTGCGCTGTTTCTCGGTCATGTCGCCGTCGGCAACCGCGGCATCCAGCAGGATCTTGATGTTGACCTCGTGGTCGGAGCAGTCGACGCCGGCGGAGTTGTCGATGAAGTCGGTGTTGATGCGGCCGCCATGGCGGCCGAACTCGATGCGACCCCGCTGGGTCACGCCGAGGTTGGCGCCCTCCCCGATCACCTTGCAGCGGAGTTCGCGGCCGTCCACCCGGAGACTGTCATTGGCGCGGTCGCCGACCTCGCCATGGCTTTCGTGCGTCGCCTTGACGAAGGTGCCAATGCCGCCGAACCAGAGCAGATCCGCCTCCGCCCGCAGCAGATGGCGGATCAACTCGCCCGGGGTCATCCGGCTCTGGCTGAGGCCGAAACGGGCGTTGATCTCCGGCGTCAGGGTGATGGATTTGGCGCGGCGGTCGAACACCCCGCCGCCGGTGGAGATCAGCTCGGGATCATAGTCCCGCCAAGTGGAACGAGGCAGGTCGAACAACCGGCGCCGTTCCCCGAAGCTGACGGCCGTGTCGGGATCGGGATCCACGAAAATGTGCTGGTGGTTGAACGCGGCGAGCAGCCGGATGTGCGGCGACAGCAGCATGCCGTTGCCGAACACGTCGCCGGACATGTCACCGACGCCGATCACCGTGAACGGAGTCTCCTGGATGTTGTGGCCGAGTTCGCGGAAGTGCCGCTTCACCGACTCCCAGGCACCGCGTGCGGTGATCCCCATCTTCTTGTGGTCGTAGCCCTGGCTGCCGCCGGAGGCAAACGCATCGCCCAGCCAGAAGCCGTAGTCCTTGGCGATGCCGTTGGCGATGTCGGAGAAGGTGGCGGTGCCCTTGTCCGCCGCCACCACCAGGTAGGGGTCGTCGTCATCCCGGCGAACCACCGACGGCGGCGGCTCGATCGCATCGCCCACCCGGTTGTCGGTGAGGTCCAGCATCCCCTGGATCAGCATGCGGTAGCAGGCAATGCCTTCCGCCTGCACCGCCTCCCGGTCGCCCGGATCGGGCAGCCGTTTGACGACGAAGCCGCCCTTGGCGCCCACCGGGACGATCACCGTGTTCTTGACGTTCTGCGCCTTCATCAAACCCAGCACCTCGGTGCGGAAATCCTCCCGCCGGTCCGACCAGCGGATGCCGCCGCGGGCGACCTTGCCGGCCCTGAGGTGCACGCCTTCCATCCGGGGTGAATAGACGAAAATCTCCACCATCGGACGCGGCAGCGGCAGTTCGTCGAGCTGCCGGCTGTCCAACTTGAAGGCGAGATAAGGTTGACGGCCGCCGTCGGCCCCGTGACGGAAATAGCTGGTGCGGAGCGTCGCTTCGACGGCGTTGACGAAACGCCTGAGGATGCGGTCCTCATCGGCGCTGGCGACCGCTTCCAGCCCGGCGGTGATCTCCGCACGGACCGGCGCAGCCCGGGCCTCGGCCTCGCCCGAAGCGGCCGGATCGAACAGGGCGCGGAACAGGGCGATGATCCGGCGCGCCATGTCCGCGTGGCGGCAGAGGGTCTGCTGCATGTACGCCTGGGAGAAGGCGATCCCGGTCTGCCGAAGGTAGCGGGAGTAGGCGCGAATGATCACCACTTCCGGCCAGGCTAGCCCCGCTTCGAGAACCAGCGCGTTGTACTGATCGCCTTCGACCTCACCATTCCAGACGGCGAGGAACGCCTCCTGGAACCGATTGCGAACGGCACCGAGATCGATTGGCCGGCCGCTCCGGGTCTCCAGCCCGAAGTCGTGCAACTGCACGACGGGTCCGCCATCGCGGCCCACCCGCACCGCATGCGGAACCTCGTCGATCACCCGAAGCCCCAGGTTCTCCAGCATCGGCATCACCAGGGAGAGGACGATGGCCGCTTCCGGGTGGTAAATCTTGAGGCGCATCTGGTGCGCCAGGGCTCCGAACGGACGGTAGAGGGTGGTCTGGAGTCTGCCGGTGGCCAGAGCCTGTTCGATATGGCCGATGTCCTCCACCGCCTCCTCGGCGATGAAGCGCTCGCAATACCCCGGCGGGAAGGCATGGCCATAGAGCCGGTTGAGCCGGTGCGCCTTCTCTTCGCCGTGGGCCTTCAGCAGGGCGCGGAGCAGGTTGTCCGCCCAGGTGCGCGATGCGGCAACGATCTCTGCCTCAAGCCGGGCCGGATCATACTCGGGGATCTGACCCGGTGTGGTCCTGACGAAGACCTGCAGCCGGGCGTGCGGCGAATCCGCCACGTGGGTGTAGTGGGCGGTAACCCGGCCGCCGAATGCCTTGGCCAGGATTGCCTCGATCCGCCGCCTGAGATCCGTGTTGTAGCGTTCCCGCGGGATGTAGATCAGGCAGGAGACGTAGCGTTCGAAATCGTCGCGCCGGATGAACAGGGCGATCCGCTGGCGCTGCTGCAGATGAAGGATGCCGAGGGTGGTATAATACAGGTGGTCGTCGGACACCTGGAACAGTTCGTCCCTCGGGAACGTCTCGACGATGTTGGCGAGTGCCCGGCCGTCATGGCCCCTCGGGTCGAAACCGGCCCGGGCCAGCAGCCGGGTGAGCTTGCCGCGCAGCAGCGGGATGCTCCGGACACTGCGGTTGTAGGCGGCGGCGGCAAACAAGCCGACGATCATGTGTTCGCCGACCATCCGCCCATCCGCGAAGCGCTTCACCACGATGGCATCCATGTGGACCGGCCGGTGCACCGTGGTGGTCCGGTTGGCCTTGGCCACCATAATGACGTCGGGCCGGGCTTCGAATGCCCGCACCGGCGGCGGGACCGGCCGGCCCTCGCACAGATCGTCGAACACCAGAAGCGCGGTGTCCTTCAGGACCCCCAGGCCGGAATCGGCATCGATCCGGACCACCGTTTCGTCCCCCTCGGCGGCGAAGGCGTAGGCACGGTAGCCGAGGAAGGTGAAATTGTTGTCAAGCAGCCAGCGAAGGAATTCCCGCGCCTCGTCGATCGCATCGTCCGGCACCACGCCTTCGGCAGCGGCCATGTCAGCGATCACCAGTTCGCCTTTCAGCAGCATGGCCTGCCAGTCGGCGACAACGGTACGCACCTCGGCGAGGGTGCGGCCGACCCCTTCCGCCACCGGCGGAAGCATGTCGTCCGCCTGCCGGGTGATCTGGAAGTGCATCAGCGATTCCTCGATGCCGCCTTCCGCCTCCCCACCCCGCTTGGCGGTCTCGACCCGCCGCAATGCGCCGCTCTCGTCCCGGTCCACGCTGATCACGGGGTGGATGACCAATTGCACGGCGAGGTCGAGGCGGTTGATCATGTTGGTAACGGAATCCACCAGAAACGGCATGTTCTCGGTCACCACCTCGATCACCGAGTGCTCGCAACGCCAGCCGTGCTCCTCCAGCTTCGGGTTGTAGACCCGCACAGCAGGGACGCCGGGACGCCGCTGCTCCGTCAGCCGCCAATGGCTGAAGGCGAGCCCGAACAGGGTATCCGGGCTCTCGCCGACGATGTCGCCAAGCGGCACATGGGTAAAGTAAAGGGACAGAAACGCCTGCAGCGCCTCGGGAACCTCCCCGCCCAGGCGGCGTCCCGCCGCGGCGGTGATGGTTGCGATCAGTTGGTCTCTCTGGGCGTGGGTGAAGCGGGGCATGGGGCGAGCCTCAGGGGGCAAGGGGGTAATCGCAATGGTGCGACGGCCGGCATGGTAGCCGAACCGCAGCCATTGCGAAAAGCCTCCGGCCGGGGCGGGCCGGACTGCCGATGGATCGCCGCGTCCTACTTCAAACGGGAGTTGACGTGCCTGGCACCGGTGACGGGCCGCGATCAGGCGGCAGTGTCGACGCGGCGAGGGGCGGCTTCACCACCCAAAGGACCGTTGAGCATCGCCCGCACCTCCGCGAACATGCGGGCCAGCTGCTTCGGCGGGATGCTCATCATCGGCTCTTCGGTCTGCCGATCGACGACCTGCAGCAGCGGACGATCCAGTCCCGGCTCGTGAGCCAGCCGGAAATGATAGCGGTCACCGAATGCAGACTCAGACCGCTCATCCCCGCGCCCGGAACCGCCGGTGTCGTCATCCCGGCGCCGGCCGCGAAGTTCCAGGTCTTCGCCACGGCCGCCGGGCGCCACCTGCATGGCGGTAGCAACCGCACCGGCTTGCACAGACTGCTGGGAGGGAGCCAGCGCCACCAACGGCGAAGGAGCTGGCCGCTGCAACAGCGAACTCGGCACCCCGACCGGGGAAACGTCCATGGTTGTGGCCTCCAGCCCTGAACATACTACCTTAGATTGTCACGCCGTGCTACCCGAGTCAACGGCCATGGGGGCCGGTGGGTGGGTTGACCCGGTCCGCCACCGGCTAGCGGCATTCGTAGACCCAGATCGGGACGAAGCGGCCGCGGGGATATGAGGGGTCGCCGTCGCCCCCTCCGCTGAGCCGATGCTTGAGCACCGCCTGCCGACCGTACTGCGCGCAATGACGGCTCGCCACGCTGTCCGGGCTGCGGAGGCTGAACGCCGGCTCCTCCACCCATACCTCCTGCGGCGTGCCGGTCAGCACGCTGGTGCAGCCGCCGAGGGCAACGGCGGCCAACACCAGTGCGGCGACAGGCAGCGTGCAATACGGCAGGGGCAGCTTCATGGAGGCGGAGGGTAACGGGGCGGCGACGACTTGACCAGGGGCGGTTGGCACCGACAGCCGCCACTGAGGCGGTCGATGGGCAGTGGGAGACGGAGCCGCAACTCCGTCCCGACCAGCTTCCCTGTCCGGGCTACTTTTTCTGCTTGGTCTTGCCGGGGCCGACATCAGCACGAGCGATCAATGCCGCCAGGGCGCAGGACGCCAGCCTGGCCTTGCTGGAATCGGCACGGCTGGTCAGGACGATCGGAACCCGGGCACCGACCACCACGCCGGCCGCTTCCGCATCGGCCATGTAGGTGAGTTGCTTCGCCAGCATGTTGCCGGCTTCCAGGTCGGGCACGATCAGGATGTGGGCGCGCCCGGCGACGGCCGACGTGATGCCTTTGGTCTTGGCCGCCGCCTCGTCCACTGCATTGTCGAAGGCGAGCGGTCCGTCGACGATACCGCCCTCGATCTGGCCGCGGTCGGCCATCTTGCAGAGCGCCGCCGCCTCGATGGTGGAGGGGATGGAGGCGGTGACCGTCTCCACCGCCGACAGGATGGCGACCCGCGGCTTGTCGATGCCGATCGCCCGGGCGACATCAATGGCGTTCTGGCAGATGTCGCGCTTCACCGCCAGGTCCGGTGCGATATTGATGGCGGCGTCGGAAACGATCAGCGGGCGCGGATAGGTGGGCACGGCAACCAGAAAGCAATGGCTGAGGCGACGTTCCGTGCGGAGACCGGCATCCCGGTCCAGCACCGCCGCCAGCAACTCGTCGGTATGCAGGCTGCCCTTCATCAGCGCGTCCGCCTCGCCGGACCGCACCAGCGCCACCGCCCGCTCCGCGGCGTGGTGGCTGTGGTCGGCCGCGACCAGGCGATAGTCGGCGAGATCGACCTCGATCCGTTCCGCCACCGTCCGAATCTTCTCCTCCGGCCCCACCAGGATCGGGACGATCAGGCCTTTCTCGGCCGCCAGCACGGCGCCGCGCAAGGCATCATCGCTGCACGGATGCACCACCGCGGTCAGCAGCGGCTCCCGGTCTTCGGCCATCTCGAACAGCGGATCGAACCGGTCTTCCCGCCTGAGCGTCACCTTCGGCAAGGCGCGCAGCGGCTGACGGACTTTCTGCTTCGGTGCCGCCACCACCACCTCCGCCTCGATCAGCACGTTGCCGTCCTGGTCGGTACAGCGGCAGTCGAGTTCGACCGTCTCCTGTCGGGCATCCTTGGCGCTGACGGTGACCGTTGCGGTCACCCGAGTGCCCACCAGCATCGGCTTGAGGAAGCGGATCTGGGCCCCCTGGACGATGGCGCCCGGCCCGGGCAGGCGGGTGCCGATGATCGCCGAGAACAGCGAAGCCCCCCACATTCCGTAGACGCCGCGTTCCGGCGAAGCATCCTCGGACGGCGGCGATTCATAGAGGCGGAACAGATCGACGTTGCCGGTCACCGCGGCCCAGGTGGCGACATCTTCGCGCTCGAAACTGCGGGTCAGGCGTTCGCTGTCACCGACCTTCAGGTCATCGAAGGTGCGGTTCTCGATCCAGGTGTTGTTCATGGCTGGACGGCTCCCTGGCGCAGAGCGCCGGGCAGGGCAGGGCGGCTAACGCAAACGAAGCGAAGATACGCGCAGCGCGCCCCCCTGGCCAATGCCTTTTGTTCATAGCGGGTCGGCACCGCATCGACCGGGCGCAACCGCCAGTCGTCACATCCCGACGGTGTCCACGCGAACGCCGGGTGTCGGATGACGTGCTCCAGCGTCCAGCTGACATAGCCGCCGTCATCGCTTGCGAACCGGAACTCGCCACCGGGCCGCATGACCCGCGCCAGATCGTTCAGCGTCGCCGCCGAAACGAACCGCCGATCCGCATGACGGCGCTTCGGCCACGGGTCGGGAAACAGAAGAAAGACCCGGCCGACGCAGTGCGCGGGGAGGTGCGGCAGCAGCAACCGGGCGTCATCATCGAACACCCGGATATTGCGGCAGCCATCACGAGCGATCCGGGCGAGCAGGCTGGCAACACCATTGACGTAGGGTTCGCACCCGATGAAGCCGATCTCCGGATGGCGGGAGGCCATGGCCGCCATGTGCTCGCCGGCGCCGAACCCGATTTCCAGCCAAATGTCGTTGACCGGCTGCGGGAACAGGGCCGCCGGTTCCATGGCTCCGGTCGAGCTGGGCGGAACCAGCCGCACGTCGGGCAGCAGCGTCTCCAGCAGCGCGCGGCGCCCTCCCCGCAGCCGCCGGCCGTGGCGACGGCCATGGAAACGGGGGCCGTCCCGTCCGGTCACCGGGCGCCGAACGCGCTCCGGAGGCTGTCCGCCAGGTCGGTGATCTCCCACGAGAAGCCGCCATCCGGCTCCGGGTGCCGGCCGAAGTGACCGTAAGCCGCGGTGCGGGCATAGATCGGCCGGTTCAGGCCGAGACGGCGGCGGATACCGGCGGGGCGCAGGTCCATCAACTCCCGCAGCACCGATGACAGCCGGTCCTCGTCCACCTTCCCGGTTCCATGGGTGTCGACATATACGGAAAGGGGATGGGCGACGCCGATGGCATAGGCGAGCTGAAGGGTGCAGCGATCGGCCAGCCCGGCGTCCACCACGTTCTTGGCCAGGTAGCGGGCGGCATAGGCGCCGGAGCGGTCGACCTTGGTGGGGTCCTTGCCGGAAAAGGCACCGCCGCCATGGGGCGCGGCACCACCGTAGGTATCGACGATGATCTTGCGCCCGGTGAGACCGGCATCGCCGTCCGGACCGCCGATCACGAAGCGGCCCGTGGGATTGACGTAGAAGTGCTCCTCGTCGCACATCCACCCCTCGGGCAGCACGTTGACCACGTGGGGGCGTACGATCTCACGCACCTCGTCCACGGAGATGGTGTCGGAATGCTGGGTGGACACCACCACCGCGGTGGCGCCGACCGGCTGGCCGTCCACGTAGCGGAGGGTCACCTGGCTCTTGGAATCGGGACCCAGGTGCGGCTCGGCGCCGGAGTGTCGGGCCTCGGCCAGTGACTTCAGGATGGCATGGGCATAGTAGATGGGCGCCGGCATCAGCACCGCCGTCTCCCGGCAGGCGTAGCCGAACATGATGCCCTGGTCGCCGGCGCCTTCTTCCTTGTTGCCGACGGCATCCACCCCTTGAGCGATGTCCGGGGACTGCGAGTGGATGTGGGACACGATCTCGGCGTCCTTCCAGTGAAAGCCATGCTGCTCGTAGCCGATTTCCCGTACGGTATGGCGCGCGATTTCCTTGAAGCGGTCGTGGGTCAGGTTGTCGGGACCCCGGACCTCACCGGCGAGCACGATGAAGTTGGTGGTGCAAAGGGTCTCCACCGCCACCCGGGCCTCCGGGTCCTCGGTGAGGAATGCATCGACGATCGCGTCGGAAATGCGGTCGCACACCTTGTCCGGATGACCTTCGGACACCGACTCGCTGGTGAACACGTAGTCCTTGATCGACATGCTGATGACTATGTCCCTGGCTGATTGAACGAGGGAAAGGCGACAGGGATGGACCTGCCGCCACGCCACGACTGCACCCACCCCAGCGGAGCCCCTGCCGCGTGCTCCGCCGCCGCGATGTTGTGACCGCACGCCGCTCGAAGGTCAACCGCCCTGCCCCGCCGGCATCCTTCTCCAGACCACGGGCGGCCAGCCCCTCACCGATCCCGCCCACTCCACCTCCGCAGAGGCGCCTACCCGGCAGAGTCCTCGCTTGATCCCAGCGACTTGGCCAGATCGAACAGCCGACGCCGGACCGACGGATCGGAAATCCGGTAGTAGGCCCGGACCAACTCCAAAGTCTCGCGCCGGGTCAGCGGATCATGATCCAGCGCCGCCTGCGGCTGGTCGGCAAGCCCCCAGGCGACATGGCCGAGCGCATCGCCGGAGCTGACCGATCGATCCTGCTCATCCGGCATGTCGTCGAAGAAGAACGAGACCGGCACGTCGAGGATGCGGCTGAACTCGAACAGCCGCGAGGCCCCGATCCGGTTCGCCCCCCGTTCGTATTTCTGGATTTGCTGGAACGTCAACCCGACGGCCTCCCCCAGCTTTTCCTGGCTGAGCCCCATCAGGGTGCGACGCAGCCGTACCCGGCTGCCGACGTGGACATCGACCGGGTTGGGCGTACCGGGCGGCAAACGCTCAAACTTGGCGTGAGGTGTGGGGCCTTTCCCCTTCCTTGCCCGCGAGCTTTTGATCTCTCTCATTTTCATTGTTCATTTGTGCCAAGTGGTTGAGATTGGCTGACGCCGACCGACCCTCTTCTACCCTGTCGTGTGAAAGCGGGCGGCGATGTCGACCAATCTGATCAGTGGTCTGCATTCTATGCAAACTATGAGGGTCCTCGCAACGCCCGATGCAGGCAATCACACCGGGGCGCCAAAGGCCTCATCCGGGGCGTCACCGGCCGGGGCGTCAGGACTGGGTTCAGGGACGCCGGCGCAACTGCCAGCCGAGTGCAAACGAGATGGCGACCACCGCCAGCACCGTCAGGTTGCCGAATCGGGCATACGGCGTGGGAGTTGCCAACGGCGCCGGCAGGCCGCCGTCGACGACACCCTCTTCCATCAGGCCGAGGCTTGCCACCACCCGGCCGTGGGCATCGATGATGGCGGAGATGCCGGTATTGGCGATGCGCACCAGCGGCAGACCTTCCTCCACGGCACGCAGGCGTGCCGCCCCCAGGTGCTGATGCGGACCGGAGGAGATGCCGTACCAGCCATCGTTGGTGAGGTTGAGCAGCCAAGCCGGACGTTCGCCACGAGGCACAACCCGCGCCGGGAAGATCACCTCGTAGCAGATCAGTGGGCTGACCGGCGGCAACCCCGGCAGGTCGATGACCGTGAGCCCGGTCCCGCGGGAGAAATCCGTGGCGCCCGGGGTGAACTTGTCGATCCCCAGGAGATCCCGCAAGGGTACGTACTCTCCGAACGGGACCAGGTGTGTCTTGTCGTAGGTCGCGACCACCGTGCCATCGGGATCGATCGCGATCAGGCTGTTCCACACCTGGAACGGTTCGGAGGGCGGGGTGCGCCTGAGGGTCCCGAGCACGGTGACACCACCGCCGGGGGTGAACTCGCCCACGATCCGCAAGCGCTCGGGGTCATCGGCGAGGTACAGCGGCGCTGCCGTCTCGCCCCAGAAGAGATGCGTCGGCGCAGCCCCCGAAGCGCCGGCCCCGAGGCGAAGGTGCGCGGCCAGGTGGGCGTCGATCAGGTGCGGCGCCCACTTCAGCTCCTGCGGGATGCTGGGCTGCACCAGGCGAAGGCGGACGCCCGGCACCTCGGCCGCCGGGCCGGCCGCCGCCAATCGGGCGGTACCGCCTGCGAAGCCGGCGGCAACGATCGCGAACGCCACCAAAACGGCGATGCCGCCCTTGGCTCCCTTCACCGCGGGATCGCCGAGGACAGCCGGCATGGCTGCGGCGGCCACGGTGATCAGGCCGAGGCCATAGGTGCCGATCACAGCCGTCACCTGGATCATCGCGTCGGAGAACAGCCACACCGAGCCCATCAGGTTCCACGGAAAGCCGGTGAGGACCCAGCTTCGCAGCCACTCGAAGCCGGTCCAGGCGCCTGCGAACACCAGCACCCCGCCGATCCCACGAACCCCTGACACCCGGGTGACCCAGGACGCTCCGGCAACGAACACGGCGAGGAGGGCAGAAAGGCCCAGTACCGCGAACGGGGCCATCCAGCCGAACTGGTCCGCCTGCACCAGGAACGCGTTGACGATCCAATAGAGCCCGGCGGTGAAATAGCCGAGACCGAACAGCCAAGCCGCCCAGAACGCTGTCCGTGGCCGCACCGCGGCTTCGGTCAGCCAGTACAGCCCGACCAGGGCCGGGATCAGCAGCGGCCAGATGTAAAGAGGCGGCAGAGCACCGACCGCCATGACGCCCAGCAAGAAGGCCAAGCCGGCGCGACGCCAGCCCCTCGCACCGACGACAGCCAAGCGCAGCGCTTCCATGAACCGTCCCGCCGCAGTGCCCCTGCCGCCAGGCTGCTGCCGGGCACTCCCTGCCATCACCGGGGTGGGGTCGATCACGGCGTCCCGTTCTCACCCGCCGCCATCGCGGCCCGGCCGGGCGCCCGAACCCGGAGCCGCCGCACCCGGCGCGGATCGGCGTCAAGGATCTCGAACTCCGCGCCGGAGGAGTGCTGGATCAGTTCGCCGCGAATCGGCACCCGGCCCGCGAGGGAGAAGACCAAACCTCCGAGCGTATCGATTTCGTCCCGTTCATCGTCGGTGAGCACCGGCCCGAAGGCGTCTTCCAGCGCCTCCACCGGCGTGCGTGCATCCGCATCAAGCGAACCGTCAGGGCGCCTGAGCAGGCCGGGCTCGGGCATCCGGTCATGTTCATCCTCGATTTCGCCGACGATCTCTTCGACCAGGTCTTCGATCGTCACCAGACCGTCGACGCCGCCGAACTCGTCCACCACCAGAGCCATGTGAACGCGCTTGACCCGCATCTCCAGCAGCAGCTCGAGCACCTTCATGGACGGCGCCACGAACAGGACGCGCCGCAGGATGCGGGAGAGCTTGAACGCCGCCTCTTCCTCCCGCCAAGCCAGAACGTCGCGGATGTGAACCATGCCGATGGCGTCATCCAGCGTGTCCCGGTAGACAGGGAGCCGCGAATGCCCCTCCTGAGTCATCGTCTGGATCACCTCGTCCAACGACGTGCGGCTTTCCACCGCGACGATGTCGGCGCGCGGCACCATGACGTCCTCGACCGGGCGGTCGCGGAGGCTCAGGATGTTGGCCAGCAGCAGCCGTTCGTTCTCGGTCAGCGGGATCTCGGCTTCCTCCCGCTCATCCATGAGTTCTTCGAAGGAATCCCGCGCCGACTCCTCGCCGTTGCGGGTCAGCCTCAGCCGCTTCAGGGTGCGTCGCATCAAGGTCCTGATGTTGCCGTCGGACGCGGTCCGGTTGTCGCCGGGCCCGCTACTGCCGGGTGCGTCGCTTGACGCGTTGGCGGAGCTTTCCATCATCGGGTCAATGCGGGTCGTGCTCATAGGGGTTCGGGATTCCCATGCCGTCGAGAGCGGCGCGCTCGATCCCCTCCATCACCTCGGCATCAGCATCGGTCAGGTGATCATAGCCGAGCAGATGCAGCATACCATGCACCACCAGATGACTTAAGTGATCACGGAGCGGCGTGCCAGCGGCAGCGGCGTCCGCAGCGGCGGTTTCCAAGGCCATCACCACGTCGCCGAGCGGCACCGGCAATCCGCCGACGCCGGCAAGCGCCTCGTCGGAGGCGGCGAACGACAGAACATCGGTTGGCTTGTCCTGTCCCCGGTACCGTCGATTGAGCTGTTGCACCTCGCCGTCATCGGCAAGGACGATGGCGACCTCGGCTGCCCCGAGAGACCGACCCGTTGCCTCGACCGCTGCGCGGGCCGCCCGCCGGCACACCGCCTCGACATCGGGCATGGCCGCCCGCCAGGCCGGTTGATGCACGAGCACGTCAACGCTGAGGCGGATCATCGCCGGCTTTGCCCGTGCTGACCTCGTAGCGGGCGCCGACCCCCAAGCGATCCTCCGCCTCCTCATAGGCACGCACGATTTGGCTGACCAGCGGGTGGCGCACCACATCGCGATCGGTGAAATGGACGAACGCCACCCCCTCCACCCTCTCCAGCACCTCCAGGGCATGCCGAAGGCCGGAGCGGGTACCCTTGGGCAGGTCCACCTGGCTGAGGTCCCCGGTGATCACCATCCGCGCATTCTCGCCCAGCCGGGTCAGGAACATCTTCATCTGCACGGAGGTGGTGTTCTGGGCCTCGTCGAGGATCACGAAAGCATTGGCCAGGGTGCGTCCGCGCATGAAGGCCAGGGGTGCCACTTCGATCTCGCCGCTTTCCAGGCGTTTCACCACCTGCGGCGCCGGCAGCATGTCATAAAGGGCGTCGTAAAGCGGACGCAGGTAGGGATCCACCTTCTCCCGCATGCTGCCCGGCAAGAAGCCGAGCTGTTCGCCAGCCTCCACCGCCGGGCGCGACAGAATGATGCGATCGACCTCGCCGTTGACCAGCCGCTCCACAGCCTTGGCCACCGCCAGATAGGTCTTGCCGGTACCGGCCGGGCCGAGACCGAACACCAGTTCATCGCCATCGATGGCACGAAGGTAGGCGGCCTGGTTGGGCGAGCGCGGCCGCACGCTGCGATGGCGGATCCGCACCTCGAGTCCGGCGTCGCGGCTCAAACCCGCAGACGACGTCATCCGGATGGCGCCGTCCACCTCCTGTCGGCTGACACTGTGCCCCCGCTCCAGCCGGCCGTAGAGATGGTCGAGCACGCTCCGGGCCGCATCCACCGACTCGGGCGGGCCGGTCAGCGTCACCTGATTGCCAAAAGTGTCGATGGTCACATCGAGCTGGCGCTCGATCCGGGTCAGGTGGCTGTGGTGGGAGCCAAACAGCTGCATGGCAAGGCGATTGTCGTCGAACTCCATGCACAACGTCTTTTCCGGCAGCTTGGCGGCCGTATCAATCGGCGGCGGGACTTTCAAGCGACCGCCCTCTCCTTGAGCGTGCCGGCAAGGCTGTTGGCGGCCACGCTAATGATGCGCACCCCCTGCACCGTGCCGAGGACACTCGCCGGTGCGTTCACATGCACCGCCTGCATATAGGGACTGCGGCCCAGCACCTGCCCCGGGTGCCGCCCCGGCCGATCGAACAGCACCGGAAGGTCCTCCCCGACGCAGGCATGGTTGAAGGCCTGCTGCTGGGCGTCGAGTAACGCCTGAAGCTGCGACAGGCGGTCGCGCTTGACCGCTTCGTCAAGCTGCGCCGCTCCTGCCGCGGGCGTTCCCGGCCGCGGGCTGTACTTGAACGAGTAGGCTTGAGCGAACTCCACCTCGGCCGCCAGGTCGAGAGTGTCCTGGAAATCGGCGTCGGATTCCCCGGGAAAGCCGACAATGAAGTCGGAGCTCAGTGCCAAGTCGGGGCGAGCCCGGCGCAGGCGGTCGACCAGCCGCCGGTAGTCATCGGCGGAATGCCGCCTGCCCATCGCCCGGAGCACTCGGTCCGAACCGGATTGCACCGGAAGATGGAGGTAAGGCATCAGCTGGTCGATGTCGCGGTGGGCGGCGATGAGGTCTTCCGTCATGTCGGTCGGATGCGAGGTGGTGTAGCGGATGCGCTCGATCCCCGGAACCTCCGCAATGGCGGCGATCAGGCGCGCCAGGCGCCATTCCCCGCCATCCGCCGCAGCACCATGGTAGGCGTTGACGTTCTGGCCCAGCAAGGTGATCTCGCGCACGCCGGCGGCGGCGTATCGCCCGGCCTCCGCCAGCACGTCGGCGGCCGGGCGGGAGAACTCGGCACCGCGGGTGTACGGCACCACGCAGAACGTGCAGAACTTGTCACATCCTTCCTGGACGGTGAGAAAGGCCGCCACGCCGGATGCCGGGGCCGACGCCTCCGGCAACAGATCGAACTTGCCCTCGACCGGGAAATCCGTCTCCAGCGCTTGGCCGGCGCCGCGGGAGACCCGGGCAATCATCTCCGGCAGGCGATGCAGGGACTGCGGCCCGAACACCATGTCCACGTATGGCGCGCGATCCAGAATCTCGGCGCCCTCCGCCTGTGCCACACACCCGGCCACCGCCAGCAGGACGGGTCCGCCCGCGGCGGCCGGCCGCTGCTTCAGCCTCCGCAGCCGGCCGAGTTCGGAGTACACTTTTTCCGCAGCCTTTTCCCGGATGTGGCAGGTGTTCAGGATGATCAGATCGGCCTGTTCCGGATCGTCCACCGGAACGAAGCCGATCGGTGCCAGCGCGTCCGCCATCCGGGCGGAGTCGTACACGTTCATCTGGCAGCCGTAGGTCTTGATGAAAACGCGCTTGCTCACAGCCGATCCATCAGATCAGCGCGCTGGCGCCATCGGGCCACAAAAGCACGGTGGCAGGGTCCCGGCCGAGCGCGGCGGTAGATCGCGAAGGTAGCGATCCGCACCATCGAGTCAAGGCGCACCCCTATGGGCCGGGCCGGCGGACGACGCTTTCACTCGCCTTCCGGATCGGGCTGATCCAATGGAACACCGAACAGCTCCAGACGATGCCCGACCAGACGATAGCCGTGGCTTTCCGCCACGGCTTTCTGCAACGCCTCGATCTCCTGGCTACGGAACTCGATCACCCGGCCGGAGTGGATATCGATCAGATGGTCGTGATGTTCCGCCGGGGCCTGCTCGTAGCGGGAACGGCCGTCACCGAAGTCGTGCCGCTCCAGGATGTTGGCCTCTTCGAACAGGCGCACCGTGCGATAGACCGTGGCGATGCTGATGCGCGGATCGCGCTCGATGGCGCGACGGTACACCTCCTCCACGTCGGGATGATCGGTGGCGTCGGAAAGCACCCGCGCAATGGTCCGGCGCTGGCCGGTCATTTTCATGCCCTTCTCAAGGCACAACCGCTCGATCCGCGACGGTTCCGCCATGCGCCCTCCCTCCCACTGCCCCGGTGCTTGGGTCACCGGGTCGGCCGCGACAGGTTGCTCCCTGCCCTTCCGCTTGCGCCTGCCAGTCAGTCGCCCTGCTCCCCGGTCCGCCGCCGCGTGCCGAGCCCGATCTGCTTGGCCAAATGGCTGCGATGCCGGGCATAGTTCGGCGCGACCATGGGATAGTCCGCGGGCAGACCCCACCGTTCCCGGTACGCTTCCGGCGTCATGTTATAGGCTGACTTGAGATGCCGTTTCAGCATTTTCAGCTTTTTTCCGTCTTCCAGACAGATGATATAATCCGGGTGAACGGAACGGCGGATGGGCACCGCAGGGACGGGCTGTTCGGCCGAGCCCGGCTCCGTGCCGAGGGAGGAGAGGGTGCGGTAGACGTCCTGAATCAGCCGCGGGAGATCCCCCAAGGGTACCGGATTGTTGCCAACGTGGGCGGCAACGATCTCCGTGGTCAGTTCCAGAATTTCGCCTGTATCATGTTTGTCGGTCATGCCAAGTGCGTCCCCGGGATGTTTATTGAGTGTCGCGTCTGATATAGCGATCTGAACCGATCTTGCAAGCAGGTCTTATGGACAAGGGCGACAACAGCGGCAGGAATGGTGCCGCCGACTACTTCCTTGACATCTCCGGAGAGGTGTGCCCGCTCACGTTCGTGCGCACCAAGCTGTTGATTGAGACCATGCGACCGGGGGAGACGGCCCTGATTCGGCTGAGAGGACAAGAACCGCTGGACAACGTGCCCAAGGCCGTGATCGCCCAAGGGAACAGTGTCTTGTCAATGGACAAGGTGGACCCAGACGGCGACGCGGTGTCGCTGCACCATCTCCGCATCCGCAAGAACTGAGAGGCTCGTACCAGAGCGCCCCGACAACAACCGAGGGCGTGGCGCGGATCCGCGCGCACACCGCGTGCGAGGTCGATTCGGTGCGGGAAGCTGGTGGTGCCTTACTCGGAGTCCGCGTCCCGCCCGCGGCCACGGCGCCGGTCGCTGAGATCACGAAACGCGTACGGGCGCTCAGGTTGCGGCACCCGGTCCTCGTCCTGGAACAGTCGCCGGAATCGCGGCTCGCCGCCCCCCTGCCGGCGGCGCTCGCCCCGGCGGCGCTCGTCAGGACCTGGACCGCGCGGCTGTTGCGCCTCGGGGCCGCCGGCTGATGCCGAGCCCGCCGCCATGCCGGAGTCGGCCGATCCGCGGCTGCCGTCGTCTCTGTCGCTGCCCGCGCTGCTCATGCAGGGCGCCCCTCACTCGCAAAAGCGGCAATACCTTACCATCGCAATCGCAAAGATTGCAATGGGCCGCCGGGCAGCCCGATCTCGCCACCGATAGTTTGCGTTGACGACGCGAGCGCGCCGGCGCAACCCTTGTCGACGATATCACCAGCCGCCCCGGATCCGGCCGGCCTCGCCGACGCCGAGCCTCGAGGACCCCGTTATGCCCGCTGCTTCCGCCAATGCTCTCGACCACCATTGGATGCCGTTCACCGCCAACCGTGACTTCCAGTCGCACCCTCGACTGTTCGTTCGGGCCGAGGGGATGTGGTACTGGACCGCGGCCGGCGCCCGCGTGCTCGATGGCGCCTCCGGCCTGTTCTGCTGTGCGGCGGGCCACGGTCGGCGGGAAATCACCGAAGCCGTGGCAGCCCAGCTGGCCACCCTGGACTACGCCCCGTCCTTCCAGTTCGGCCATCCCATCGCCTTTGATCTGGCGGCGAAGCTGGTCCGGCTTGCCCCCGGCAACCTGGAGCATGCCTTCTTCGTCAACTCCGGCTCAGAGGCGATCGACACCGCCATGAAGATCGCCCTGGCCTATCACCGGGCTCGCGGCGAGGGCCAGCGGCAGCGCTTCGTGTCGCGGGAACGCGCCTATCATGGGGTCAATCTCGGCGGCACGTCGTTGAGCGGCATCCTGCGCAATCGCGAGGCCTTCGGTGCCATGGTCCCCAACATCGTGCACATGCGCCACACGTGGCAGCCCGACACTGGCCGGTTCGTCCGTGGCCAGCCGGCGGACGGGGCCGAGTTGGCCGACGATCTCGCCCGGTTCGTCGCGCTCTACGGTGCCGAGACGATTGCCGCCTGCTTCGTGGAGCCGATCGCCGGCTCCACCGGCGTGCTGGTCCCGCCCGTCGGCTACCTCGACCGCCTGCGCCGGATTTGTGACGCGCACGGCATTCTCCTGGTTTTCGACGAGGTCATCTCCGGGTTCGGGCGTACCGGTCAGGCGTTCGCCGGCGACAGCTTCGGGGTGGTGCCGGACCTGATGACCCTGGCCAAGGCGATCACCAATGGCGCGCAGCCGATGGGGGCAGTCGTTGTCAGCGATGCCGTGCATGAAGTGTTGATGGCCGGCGCGCCGGAGGGCGGGATCGAGCTGTTCCACGGCTATACCTTCTCGGCTCACCCGGCGGCCTGTGCCGCGGGACTTGCCACCCTCGACATCTTCGAACGGGAAGGACTGATCGCCCGCGCGGCCGAGCGGGCCCCCGGCTTCCAGGCGCGCATGTTCGACCTGAAGGACCTGCCGGTGATCACCGACATCCGCGGATACGGCATGCTCGCGGCGTTCGATCTCGCTCCGGCCGGCCAGCCAGGCGCCCGCGGCATGGTCGCCCTCAAGCGGTTGTTCGAGGCCGGGCTTCTCATCAAGTGGACCGGCGATACCGGGATCGTTTCGCCGCCGCTGATCGCCACCGAGGAGCACCTGGATCGTATTGCCGGGGTGCTGCGCCAGGTCCTCGCAACGCTGTAGCGGCGCGCTGCCTCGGCGGGCGGTGCGGCCGCACCGCCGAGGCCTTGATCGTCATCGCATCGCCGACCGTTCGGCTTGGTTGCAAGCCGATCCCGCGCGGAGGCCTCGCCGATCAGCCGGATACATAATACAAGTGTCGGCCGATCCGCGTGCTGCGGGTCTTTACCTGCGCCCAGTTCGGCGAGACATAGTCGGCGTGGTACCAGAGGGCGCCATGGGTCGGATCCTTCGGCCCCAGGAACATCACCGCGTAAGCGACCTCCTGGGCCCGGCGCCACGCCACCTTGTTGGTCGGCTCATCGGACTTGCCGTCGCAGTACCAGGAGAACTGGCAACGGTGCAGCACTTGGCTGCCACCCTGGCGGACGACGCCACAGACCGTCTCCGGGAACCGCGGATGGGCCACCCGGTTCAGCGTCACCGCGGCAACCGCGACCTGGCCAAGCCAGGACTCCGACCGGGCTTCCCAGTAGATGTTGAGAGCGAGGCAGTGGAACTCCTCGCCAAGGTGAACGCCGGCCTCCGCCGGCATGAAGAGCCGGGCCGGGATCGGGGCGGCGATGGCGCCGGACAGAACGGTCGCGGCCGATCGAGCCGGCGTGGTCACCGCTTCCGGAACGGTAGGAATGGCCCCTTCGGTTTCCCGGTCGGCTATGCTGCCAAAAACCACAACCAAAAGTAAGGTGGCCATTACAGGCCCCCAAAAAGCAGAGCGTCGCATGGTCCCCCCTCCGAGGGCGAAGAGCGGCCGCAACGGCGCTCTTCACTATGTCCTACCCTATCTTGTTGCTTTCATGCCGTTCTGACACGATATGTATACTGTTGGGTTAAAGATGTGGCCTTGAGCCAAACATGTCAACAATTTTGGCCTGGCGCGGCATGCAGCCAGGGGTTGACGGGACGGTCCGGCACCGGTGGCGGACGGGGGCGGGGCGGGCTTGGCGCAGGCCAAAATTGCATGCGGGAGGCGCAAAAATGCCAACATCGCCACCCGCTGCACGGCGGCATCTCCTGCCGCCGTCCGTTCCGCCGGACCACCGGCACCCCGGACACGGCGGGGCTTCCGGCCGGGCGGGACCGGCCGCCCCAGCGGCGATCGCCCGGGGGTGAAACGGAAAGGGCGCCCCCCTTTCAGCGGTTTTCATCGGGGTCGAATTGCCCTAAATAACCGCCATGCAGACCGTCAACGACATCCGCAAGGCCTTCCTGGACTTCTTCGCCCGCCACGGCCATCGCGTCGTGGAATCGAGCCCCCTCGTGCCGCGCAATGACCCGACACTGATGTTCACCAACGCCGGCATGGTTCAGTTCAAGAACGTGTTCACCGGCGTCGAGAAGCGGGATTACAACCGGGCCGTCACGTCTCAGAAGTGCGTCCGCGCCGGCGGCAAACACAATGACCTGGAGAACGTCGGGTACACCGCGCGGCACCACACGTTCTTTGAGATGCTCGGCAACTTTTCCTTCGGTGATTATTTCAAGGATCTCGCGATCGAACTTGCCTGGAAACTGGTGACCAAGGAATTTGCCCTGGCACCGGAGCGTCTGCTGGTCACCGTCTACGCCGAGGATGACCAGGCGTTCGATCTGTGGAAGCGCATCGCCGGACTGCCGGAAAGCCGCATCATCCGCATTCCCACATCGGACAACTTCTGGGCGATGGGGGACACCGGCCCCTGCGGGCCGTGCTCGGAGATCTTTTACGATCACGGCGAACACATTCCGGGCGGCCCGCCGGGCACGCCGGAGGAGGACGGCGACCGCTTCGTCGAAATCTGGAACCTGGTCTTCATGCAGTACGAGCAGGTGACGCCGGACCGCCGCGTCAGCCTGCCCCGACCGTCCATCGATACCGGCATGGGCCTGGAACGTACCGCCGCGGTCCTTCAGGGCACCCACGACAACTACCGCATCGACCTGATGCAGGCGCTGATCCACGCCTCGGCGGAGGCCAGCGGCACCGAGCCGGAAGGCCCCCACCGGATCTCCCATCGGGTGATCGCCGACCACCTGCGCGCCACCTGCTTCCTGATCGCCGACGGCGTGACTCCCGCCAACGAGGGCCGCGGCTACGTTCTGAGACGGATCATGCGCCGGGCGATGCGCCATGCCCACCTGCTGGGCTGCACCGATCCCCTGATGTGGCGCCTGGTGCCGGCGCTGATCGCCAAGATGGGCGGCGCCTATCCCGAGCTGGTGCGCGCCCAGGCGCTGATCACCGAAACCCTGCGGCTCGAAGAGACCCGGTTCCGGAGGACGCTGGACCGGGGGCTCCGGCTGCTGGACGAGGAGGTGGCTCACCTGCCATCGGGCGGCACCCTGGACGGCGAGACCGCATTCCGCCTTTACGACACCTACGGCTTTCCCCTGGACCTGACCCAGGATGCCCTTCGCGCCAAGGGGCTGGCGGTTGACAGCGACGGCTTCGCGGCGGCCATGCAGCGGCAGCGGGAGGAAGCACGGCGGAGCTGGGCCGGTTCGGGCGAGGCCGCGACCGAGAGCCTCTGGTTCGCCATCCGGGATGCCGTCGGCGCCACCGACTTCTTCGGCTATGACACCGAGCGCGCGGAGGGCAAGGTGGTGGCCATCGTGCGTGACGGCACGAGGGTCGACGCGGCCGAGGCCGGCGAAGACGTCGCTGTGATCTGCAATCAGACACCCTTCTATGGGGAGTCCGGCGGTCAGCTCGGCGACACCGGGGAGATCCGCAGTGCAGACGGCCTGCGCTTTACGGTGTCGGACACCCAGAAGCGGGTCGGCGACCTGATCGTTCACTACGGCCGGGTCGAGGCGGGCGCCGTCCGGGTCGACGACGACGTGGTGTTGGAGGTCGATCACGCCCGGCGCAGCGCGATCCGGGCCAACCATTCCGCCACCCACCTGCTGCACGCCGCGTTGCGCCACCGGCTCGGCAACCACGTCACCCAGAAGGGCTCCCTGGTGGCGGCGGATCGCTTGCGGTTCGACATCTCCCACCCCAAGCCGATCACGGACGACGAACTGGCCGCGGTGGAGGCCGACGTCAACGACAAGGTGCGACGGAATGCCGAGGTGCTCACCCACCTGATGGATCCCGAGGCGGCGGTGGCGGCCGGCGCCATGGCCCTGTTCGGGGAAAAGTATGGTGACGAGGTGCGGGTGGTCAGCATGGGCACGGGCGGCGACCACACGTTGTCCACCGAGTTGTGCGGCGGCACCCACGTCCGGCGCACCGGCGACATCGGCCTCTTCAAGGTGCTGTCAGAGGGTGGCCTGGCCGCCGGGATACGGCGGATCGAAGCGGTCACCGGTGCTGCCGCGGAACGCCATGTCGCCGAGGAAGAGTCGACGCTGCGGGAGGTCGCAGCCATCCTCCGGGCGGCGCCGGCGGAGGTGCCGCAGCGGGTCGCCGCACTGGTGGAGGAACGCCGTCGCCTCGAACGCGAGCTGTCCGAAGCGCGGCGCGCGCTGGCCACCGGCGGCGGAGCCGGGACGGCGACCGCGGTGCGCACGGTTCGGGGGATCGCCTTTGCTGCCCGCGCCCTCCGCGACGTACCGGCCAAGGATCTCAAGGGCCTGGCCGACGACCTCAAAAATCAGGTGGGAAGCGGCGTGGTCGCGGTGGTGTCGGCGGTGGAGGGCAAGGCCTCGCTGGTGGTCGGGGTGACGCCGGACCTGACCGGGCGGCTGAGCGCGGTCGACCTGGTTCGTGCCGGTGCCGCGGCGCTGGGGGGCAAAGGGGGCGGCGGCCGTCCCGACATGGCCCAGGCTGGCGGACCGGCAGCGGACAACGCCGAAGCGGCGCTGGACGCCATCGAAAAAACCATCACTGCCCTGCTGGAGCCGTCGGCGGCAGCACAGTAGGTCCGATCCGGCCCCGCCACCGCCCCGCGCATCTCCGGCCGGAAGGCCGAGTCAGGCCAAGGGTTCGAGGCGGCCTTGGCACCGTCACCACGCGCCGGCGTGAACCTGGTGTGGCGGACGGTTCGGTTCGGTGTAGTGTGAGTGCCAGGGACCGCAGCAGCGAGGCACGGCCATGGCGCTCGTCATCGATCTCAAGGCAGGGGAACGGGTGATCATCGGCGAGGCGGTGGTCACCAATGGGCCGCAGCGGGCCACCCTCAACATCGAAGGCGACGTGCCCATCCTGCGTGAGAAGGACATCCTCCGCCCGGAGGAGGCCACCACGCCGTGCAAGCGCCTCTACCTCGCGGTGCAGATCATGTACGTGACCGGCAAGGCGACACCACTGCACGAGGCCTACTTCCAGCTGGCCCGGGAGATCCAGTTCGCGGCCCCCAGCACCATCGAGATGATCCTGGAGATTAACCAAAACATAATCGCCGGTTCCTACTATCGGGCGCTCAAGGCAGCCAAGCGTCTCGTCCAGTACGAAGCGGAGCTCACCGGCCATGTCTGACGCCTACAGCCAAGCCGCCCTCGCTTACGGCACCTCCGGTCGTAACACCATCTCCCCCCGCCAGCTCGAGGCCGAGGTGCTGCTGAAGGCGGCGCGCAAGCTCGAGGCGGTACGGAAGGCCTGGGCCGAGGGGGCGCCGGCGGAGCTGGACGCGGCCCTGCTGTACAATCGCAATCTGTGGATGGTGTTCGCCGATGCCGCCACCGGCGGCGACAGCCCGCTGCCGCTGGCCACCCGCAACGCCGTCGCCAACCTGGCGGTGTTCGTGTTCAAGCGGACGGTCGAGGTGCAGGCGGGTCCGGCGCCCGGCCGGCTGGATGCCCTGATCGAGATCAACAAGTCGGTCGCCGCAGGCCTGCTCGCTTCCCCCGGCACCGATGACACCGTGCCGGATGCGGCGGCCGCGGCGGCGGCGCCCGCCGGGCGGGCTCGGGCGGCAACCGCCTGAAGGGCTCTCGGGCCGACCTGCACCGCGCCCCTCGTCGCCGGCCCCGCCCCCCACATCTCTGCGGCTTGCGCAGAGTGGCTGAACACCCCCCTCAATGTGTCGCGAGACGGTGTCAGCGAAGCGGGGTCTGGCGTAGCCGGCAGGCGGATCGCGAGGAAAGGCGGGTATTTGTGGATGGCGTCGCTGCGCTCGCGGTGATCGGGGGGAGACCTCGCGATACCAAGTGGGGACTTGCCCTGACGCGTGCCGTCGTCGCGAGGATCAATCGAGAACCCTGCACCACCAAGGCATGACTGCGGCAGGAAACGCCTGGGCCTGCGGGGGCCGACGGCGCTCAGCCCGTCCCTGACCCGGCGAAATCGTCCCGGGTGAACAGCGCGATCAGTTCCACACCCTCGGCGGCCGGGTTCGCCCGCCCGCCTTTTTGTTCGGAACGGGCTGGGGCGTGTCGTCTGGCTCCAGTCGGGGCTCCCAACTCGGCACCCGGCGACATGATTGCCACTCCCCTGCAAGCAGCGTAGGCTCTCCGTCCGGTGATGGCCGGTTGCGCTTGGAGGTTGAAGCCACGCCGGCAAGAAACGCCGAAACAAATCGCGGGGTCAGAACACCCGGGGGAGGAGAACAATGGATCCCGTTGTCGCCACCATCGTCATGCGGTTCGTGGAGCGGCTTCTGGTGGTGGGCGGCGGCATCCTCGCGGTCTATTGCGGCTACCGGTTGTTCCTTGCCATGCCATCGCGCGAGCGCGGTGCCGGCAAGCTGGAACTGCCGGGCGGGGTCTCCATCCACCTGTCGCGCATCGGACCAGGGGTATTCTTCTCCCTGTTCGGCGCCGTGATCCTGTCGCTGTCGTTCCATTACAGCGTGTCCGTGAACGTCCCTTCGGAAGCCGCGCGGCTGGCCGGGGGCCACAACGGCGCCGTCAGCTTCCAGGGCCTCGCCGTTCTGCCCGAGCCGGAACGCGCTCCGGATGCCGTCTTACGTCGGCTGCCCGACGAGGCCGACCTGTTCGCGGTGGAAACCAGCATCCGGCGGCTCAATCTCGCCGCTCAGTCGCTGGATCCCGCGCTCGACCCGTTCGCCCGCGGCGACATCGAGCGTGCGTTGCGCACCGCCCGGCTCAAGTTGATGGAGAATGTCTGGGACGAGTCCCGTTGGGGACCGTGGTCGACGTTCTTGCACTGGGTGGAGCATGGCGAGCCCATGCCGGCGCCCGATGCCGTTGCCGCCGCCGTTGCCATATACCGGGCGGCACCCTGACGTGACCGGGCCGCTGCGCGTCCTTGTCACCGTCCTGGTCCTGGTCGTGGGCCTGAGCACGCTCCGGGTCGAGGGCGCGGTGGCGCGGGATTACGTGTCACTGTACGACGACGAGACCCTGGCGCATTGGCGCGACCGTTACCGTCCGGGGATCATGTCCAACCTTGCCAACGTGTTGGTGCCCAACCTCACGCCGGCGGAACTCAGCGCCCTCCGGGGCCTGACGATCGACATGCCACTGAGAGCCGCCACCGGCGGTCCGCTGGATTTCTATGCCATCGGCCCGGCGACGGTGGTGCTGCCGGCGCTTTCTCTCAAGCTGTTCGATGACCTGTCCGTCGCGTACGCTTGGCTCTGGAAACAGGGCTACTCCCTGGAGACGGCGCTCGAGTACGTGGGCCTGCTGAAATACGGCCGGGAATCCGATTACGGCCGCTGGCCGCAGCCGTTCGAGGCCCTCGGCATCCCCGACGATGCCCTGGACGATCCGGATGTGGACAGCCTCGCCCAGAAGATCTTCAAGTCGGCGGTCATTTTCATCCTGTTGCACGAGATGGGCCATGTTCTGCATCAGCACCCGGGGTACGGTCCCGAGGTGACACGCCAGGAGGCCCGCGCCAATGAGGCCGAGGCCGATGCTTTTGCGCTGGAGGTGATGCGCCGGCTGCCGGCCCAGCCCACCGGCATGTTTCTGTTCTTCCAGACCCTGGTGTACCTTGGCCCAAACCGTGGAGACTTCGACAGTGAGGCCGCCTACCAGCGGGCCCTGGAGCAGTCGACCCATCCGCTCACCGCCGACCGGATGCGCGCCATCGCCGGGCTGCTGCGCCGGCACAGCAGCGATTTCGCGAACGAATATGGTAGCCGAGAGGAAGGTCTCGCGGCCGTCACCTTCGTCGCCGATCAGGTGGACGGCGTCGCCGACATGGTGGCGGATCCGGACCTGCAGCGGCTGATCGCCCAGACATCCCGCCGGGCGACCCTGGCCAGCCTGGCACCCCGCCGACCGGGGGAAACGCTGGGCTCAGGCGACCCCACCGATCGGCCGGAGGAGGCAGCCGGCGGCTTTTCCGGCACCTACGACGGCGTGATTACCGCAGCCGGGGTCGACTTTCCCGTCCGGGCGCTGTTTACCCGGTCCGGCGACCGGCTTACCGGCTTCTACAATTTCGGCGCCGGGGTGGGCCAGCTGGACGGCATCATCGAGGGCGATACCGCCTATCTCGAATGGCGGAGCGGGCCCGAGCGCGGCCGGGCCCGATTGACCGCGGCCGGCGATACGCTCAGCGGCACCTGGGGCTACTTCGACTCGGTCGAGGACGGCGGCACATGGCAGCTCGGTCCCGTCGCACCGTGATCCAACCTTCAGGGGCTGAGTGCTGCTGAAGGCTATTGCGAGAAGTCGTCCCGGGTGAACAGCGCGATCAGGTCGACGCCCTCGGCGGCCAGGTTCTCCCGCGCTCCTTGAAGGCGATCGATCACCACCATGGCATAGGCCACTTCGCCGCCGGCGGCGCGCACCGCCTTGGCCGCATCCAGGGTGGAGCCGCCGGTGGTGGTCACGTCCTCCAGCAGCACCACCCGCGCCCCGGCATGGAAGTACCCCTCGATCAGGCTCTCGGTGCCGTGGGTGCGGGCCTCCTTCCGCACGAAGAAGCCGCGGAGCGGCATGGCCGGATGGCTCCGGACGCACACCGCCGCCACGATCGGCACCGCGCCCAGCGCCATTCCGCCGACAAGGTCCGGCGGATCGGCCTCGAGGCGCTCCAGCATCGCTTCGGCGATCAGGTTGGCCGCTTCCGGATCGAACAGCGGCCGCTTGACGTTGAAGTAGTAAGAGGTCGCCCCGCCCGACGACAGCTTCATCGACCGGCCGGTGATCAGCGCCTGTTCCTTTAGGATGGTGCGCAGCCGTTCGCGCCGGCGCTGCGCGTCGGCCTTGCCGGCATCGGAGAGAGTCTCGGTCATCGGCTGGGGAGCGCCTCCAGGCTGTCGGGTCGACCTTTGATAGATGCTTTGCTGAGCGCCCGCAATCGCCGCCGGCCGGCCAGCCGATCGGCCTCACGGTCGCAGCGGCGCCTCCGCCTCCACCGGCGCCGGAGTCTCCACCGGCTGCACCACGAAGTCCGGGTGGGTGTCGCGGAAGAACCGCCGGCCCAACCACAGCGCCACCGTCACCAGGGAGATCAGCACCGGCACCTCCACCAGCGGTCCGATCACGGTGGCGAAGGCCACCGGCGAGGCGAGACCGAAGGTGGCGATGGCGACCGCGATGGCGAGTTCGAAGTTGTTGCTGGCGGCGGTGAAGGCGATCGCCGTGGTGCGGGGATAATCCGCCTCGATGAGCTTGCCCATCATGAAGCTGACCACGAACATCACCACGAAATAGATGGCGAGCGGCACCGCGATGCGGATCGCATCCAGCGGCAGTTCCAGAACCATGCCGCCCTTCAGGCTGAACATGGCGACAATGGTGAACAGGAGCGCGATCAGCGTGAGCGGGCTGATCTTGGGGATGAACCGCGTCTCATACCACGTGACCCCCTTCCGCTTCGTCAGGATTCGCCGGGTCAGGTAGCCGGCGGCGAACGGCAGCCCGAGGTAGATCAGCACCGCCTCCGCCACCTCCAGGAAGGAGATGTCGATGACGCTGCCTTCCAGGCCCACCAGCGGCGGCAGCACGCTCAGGAAGAACCAGGCGTAGGCGCTGAAGAACACGATCTGGAAGATGCTGTTGAAGGCGACCAGGCCGGCCACGTACTGGTTGTTGCCCTGGGCCAGCTGGTTCCAGACGATGACCATGGCGATGCAGCGGGCGAGGCCGATCAGGATCAGCCCGGTCATGTACTCGGGGTAGTCGCTCAGGAACAGCACCGCGAGCCCGAACATCAGGAACGGCCCGATCACCCAGTTCTGCACCAGGGAGAGGGCGAGGACCCGGGTGTCCTTGAACACCATCGGCAATTCCTCATACCGCACCCGCGCCAGCGGCGGGTACATCATCAGGATCAGGCCGATGGCGATGGGGATGTTGGTGGTGCCGATGGCAAGTCCTTCGAGGAAGCCTGGCAGCCCCTCGAACACCGAACCCAGAGCGACGCCGCCGGCCATGGCGGCAAAGATCCAGATGGTCAGGTAGCGGTCCAGGAAGGAAAGCCGCTTGGTCGGGGCGATCGATGCCATGGTGTTACTCCCCTGGTGCCACGCACCGTCGCCGGACGCGTGCGAGTGGTATCGTGGGTGAACCGGGCGCTGTCTGGTCAGGCTGCTCGTTCGGTCTTGGAGGCTGACAGCAGCGCCTTGAGTCGCGTGGCGCCGACGGGCTCTTCAGCCTGCATCGGCACGACCGCAAAGCGGTCCGCGAGACGGGTTGCGACGGCCGTCAGCTGGTCCTGTTCGCTGTCGGCCCGCCGCAACAGCAACGGATGGTGCGTGTCGGCGGCGGCCAAGCTCGCATTGACGATCCAGCCCCAAGGCTCGATGCCGGCGCGGCGCAGGTCGTCCTGAAGTTGTTGCGCCTCCAGCACCGGGGTCGTCTCCGGCAACGTCACGATCAGGATCTTGGTCTGGTCCGGGTCCTGCAGGCGCATCATCGGTGTGACCAGGCGGCCCGGCCCGGCGCTGCCGGCGTGACGGATGATGTCTCGGTGATACGATCCCGTCGCATCCAGCAGCAGCAGGGTATGTCCCGTGGGCGCGGTATCCATCACCACGAACTGCCGGTTGCTCTCCCGGATGACCCGCGAGAAGGCCTGGAATACCGCGATCTCCTCGGTGCAGGGGGAGCGCAGGTCCTCCTCCAGCATGGCGCGGGTCTCGACATCCAGGCCCTTCCCCTTGGTGGCGAGCACGTGGTCGCGGTAGCGCCGGGTCTCCTCCGCGGGATCAATGCGGCCGACACGCAGTCCCCTGACCGCGCCGTCCACGGTCTCCGCCAAGTGGGCGGCGGGGTCGGTGGTGGTCAGCAACACCTGGTGTCCCCGGTCTGCCAGTTCGGCCGCGACCGCGGCCGCCAGCGTGGTCTTGCCCACGCCGCCCTTGCCCATGAACATGACCAAGCCCTTGCCCGGGCGCTCGATCTCGTCCACCAGGGTGGCAAGGGCCGGCAAGGGCCCGGCAGACTTGCGATCAGGACGAGCGGCCCCGTGCGCGCCATTGTCCGGGGCACCCGCGGCGAAGCGCCGTAGCGCGTCGACGCCGACCAGGTTCTCGGCGCGGAGCGGGAGGGTGTCACGGGGGAGGCGGGCCACTTCCGGGTCCATGCCCGCCAGCGCGGCGCGGTCCCGCGCAGCCAGGGCGGCGGCCAGCGGATCGTCGCCGACATCGGGCGGCATCACGCCGTTGATCGCCAGATGCTGATTTCGAAGCCCGATCGCTGCCAAGTCCCGCGATGTGCGCGCCACCTCGGCCAGTGCCGAGCGGCGTGGCCGGGTGACCAGGATGAGCCGGGTGGTGGCAGCATCCGAAAGCCGATCGACGGCAGCGGCGTAGCGTTCCCGCTGTTGTTCGAGGCCGGCCAGCGGCCCGAGGCACGACGCATCGCCCTTGCCGGTCTCCAGAAAACCCGCCCAAGCCCCCGGCAGACTCAGCAGCCGGATGGTATGACCGGTGGGCGCGGTGTCGAACAGGACATGGTCGAATCCGCGAAGCATGTCCGCGTCCGTGAGCAGCGCGGCGAATTCGTCGAACGCAGCGATCTCGGTGGTGCAGGCGCCGGAAAGCTGCTCCTCGACGCCCTTGAGGGCCTCTTCGGGCAGTGTCCCGCGCAGCGGCGCCAGAACCCGTTCGCGATAGTCGGTCGCCGCCTGCTCCGGATCGATCTCGATCGCTTCCAGGTTGGGCACCTTGGGCACCGGCGTCACACGATTGCCGATCTCGCACTCGAACACCTGGCTGACGTTGGAGGCCGGGTCGGTGCTCACCAGCAACACGCGGCGGCCCTGCTCGGCGAGGCTCAACGCGGTGGCGCAGGCCAGCGAGGTCTTGCCGACACCGCCCTTGCCGGTGAAGAAAACGAACCTGGGGACGTCCCGGAACATGGTCTTGTCCAATCCCTATGCTGTTCGGCGTTTGCCATGCCGGTCATGACCGGCGCGAAGGTGGCTTCGCCCTCCCGTGGTTGGGGATGCCGTCGGGGGTCGGCTTGGCGTGGGCACCACCCGCCGGGACAGCACCGACGGCAACCCGGGCGAGGTCGACGGGCGTCGCGCTCTCGAGCATCGCGTCAAGCCATCGTGCCAGCCGGGCCAGGCTTTCCGGGTTGAGCGAATAGCACACCCGCGGGCGCTCGATCCGGCCCTGGATCAGGCCGGCGGCCTTCAGGATGCGAAGGTGCTCGGACACGGTGGATTGGGCCAGTTCGAGGTCTTCCACGATGTCGCAGCCGATGCAGGTATCCCGGCGCGCCAGCAGCCGCAGGATCCGGACCCGGGCGGGGTGACCGAGCGCCTTGGCCACAGCCGCCAGCGCCCTGTCATCGGCAGCCTGCTCCGGCGCTTCCGCGGGACTCGGGTCGTGACCCTCCAGTGTCGATGCCGGCAGCGGCGGGGGCGCCATGGCGAACACTTCATCGTCCATCGTCGGCAAACGATATAAGGTGCGGCCTCTCCCCCGTCAAACCCCGTTTCGGCACCTTTCCCATCAAGGCCGAATACGCTGGTGGTGCACAGACGGGCCGATCCGTGGACAGACACGCCACAACCGACGCGACCATCACGGGCTGCCGTCAGTCGTGGCCGTGGCATTGAAATTATTCTGGCAGCACCAACTATGTGCTGATCGAGAACACAACGCCAAGTTGAAGTCAAGCCGGTCCATACAAAAACCCGTTTCCTGTCATAAAACCGCAAAGTTCTTGACGTATGGTCCGTCCCGGTGGCCGCGCGGCGTGCGTAAGGCCGGGGACTTTGTGGGGAGGCTTGTCATGCAAATCGTCGGCTCACGTATTCTTGGCGTGATTGCCGCCATCGGACTCGCGGTCGCGCTCAGCGTGCCGGCCGCGGCGCAGAACGTGCGGGTCACCGGGGCCGGTGCCAGCTTTCCGTTCCCGCTCTATAGCGCCTGGTTCCAGGAGTTCAGCCGGATCACGCCGGGCGTGCGCGTAGACTACCAGTCGCTCGGCAGCGGTGCCGGCGTCCAGGCCCTGATCAACCGTACCGTGGACTTCGGTGCCAGCGATTCCGCCATGACCGACGAGCAGATCGCCCAGGTGCCGGGCGGGGTGGTGCTGCTGCCGATGACCGCCGGCACCATCGTCTTGAATTACAATCTGCCGGGCGTGACCGAATTGCGCCTGCCTCGGGACGTATACCCTCAAATCTTCACGGGCGACGTTCAGCGCTGGACCGATGAGCGGATCGTTGCCGCCAATCCCGACGTCACCCTGCCGGACCTGCCGATCACCGTGGTACGGCGCTCGGACAGTTCCGGTACCACCTTCGTCTTCACCAAGCACCTCAGCGCCGTCAGTCCGGCGTTCGCGGACGCGATGGGCGTGGGCACGACGGTACAGTGGCCCAACCGCCCGAATTTCGTCGGGGTGCCGCGCAACGACGGCGTCGCTGCCACGGTGATGCAGACGCCGGGCGCCATTGGATACGTGGAGTTCGGCTTCGCCAAACTGACGAACCAGCCGACGGCGATGCTGGAGAATGCCTCCGGCAACTTTATTGCCGCGACGACGGAGAGCGGGCAGGCGGCCCTTGCGGCGGCCGAGTTCGAGGGTGACGACATGC
>REES01000145.1 GCA_007694935.1 Rhodospirillales bacterium | reverse complement strand
AACAGCGGCAGGGCGGCCGGCACCGGGATCTCGGCGGGCGCAGCGGGGAGCCGCAGCAGCCATGCTTCCGTCTCTCCCGATGGGTTGAACCCATAGCCAACGATGGTGCGGCCATCGGCGGAGATGCCGGTTGCGTCCGAAAGGCTCCACCCCGTCAAGGCCTCCCCCAAGGCATAATCGTCGATCAGGAGGTTTCGGAGGCTGCGCATGCCGGCCGCTTCGTCCCAAAGGAAAGCCTCGGCGTCCGGCGCAGAAATTTGCTGCCAATAATAGCCCCATTCGTCGAAGACTTGCTGGAAGTTCGTGTGGGACCACGGCCATGCCTGTCCCACCACCACCGAGCCGTCGGCGGACACGGCGTTGGCGAGGCTTCGGTCCCTGGCGGTGTCATACCATGGTGGGAGAAACAGGCCCTCCAGTCCGCCGAGGCGGTCAACACGGCCATCCGCTGTCCAGCGGAACGCCATGCGACCAGCAGACGAACCGCAACAACCGTGATCGGTCCATCCCACGACAACCAATCCGTCGGCGGAAAAGGCGGTGGTATCCCCATCATAGTTGAACACGTGGTAAATTTCTTCTTTGCCATCAGCTTCGGTCCAACGGAACACGACACCAAAATTCTCGAATCCCACCACCACCGAGCCGTCGGCGGAGACCGCGCTAGTCCTCCAGCCGCCGAGGCCGACCATGCCGCCGTCCGCGGTCCAACGGAACGCCTCGCCACCACTCGATCCCACCACCACCGAGCCGTCGGCGGAGACGCCGCTCGCCGAGCTGTAGGTACCTCCTTCCACCCCGCCGCCGAGGCCGACCATGCCGCCGTCCGCGGTCCAGCGGAACGCCTCGCTGGGCCAGTGGTTGAACGAGCTTTGTCCCACCACCACCGAGCCGTCGGCGGAGACCGCGCGCGCTACGCTTTGGTTGCGTCCTTCCAGAATGCCGAGGCCGACCATGCCGCCGTCCGCGGTCCAGCGGAACGCCTCGGGACCCGATGCGGACGAACTCTGTCCGACCACCACCGAGCCGTCGGCGGAGACGCCAAAGGCCCGGCTGGAACTGCCCCCCAGGGTGCCGAGCCCCGTGAACACGATCCCGGCATGGGCGGCGGGGGCGCTGAGCGCCACGAGAGTCGCAACGGCCACAAGCAATCCTGATCGACGCATTGATGTTCCCCCGTCTTTGAATTTCATTCGCAGGTAAATTGCGGCGACCATGCATCCGCACTCAAGATGTGGCCGCACGCCTTGCAGTCCACGTTATTCGAATTTCTTCGACGTTTCAAGTAGAACTGAGGTGTCTGTCGCGACCATCATGTCCGTGATGCGGGACTTGATTGGGGTGTACTTCCCCACGTAGGGCAGCCGCCCTGCCTTGGATCATCGCTCCGACGTGATGGCCGTGATGGCGGTGGGCGGTCGTGTCGGATCGCCTCCGAGAAGCCCTTCCGGCCGTCATCCCGGATCCTGGCCCTGAGCGGATCCGGGAAAACAGCCGGACAGAGGGGGTCGAGCGGGCGCTCCGGCATCGCGCTATCGCCAGATTGATCAGCAAGGTCACCGACGCGGTGCCGGCGGCACAGCCCCTCGCGGCTGGCATCGAGGCCGCGCCTGGCCACCTGGTTACGCGGGGTCGTGGGCGGCCAAGGCCGGCGCCACCTCCGGCATGTCGGCGAGGGCAACGGGTCAAGGCACTGATCCTCAGACAAAAAACGAGGCGGTGGCTTGTCTTGATCGTGTTCTAATATTCATAGGTCTCGATGGAAGATTAACCCATCTGAGCGACTCCCGGCGCCCCCCCAATCGCGGCATACTCTCAATAACCCAATCAGAGAGTTTTGCCGACCATGGGCACCCTGTTTCCCCCTGCCATCCACCCCGAACTGGCCGCGGCGTTGAGCGAGATGCTGGCAGCCGTCGCACCCACCCATGGCGCAACACCCCAAGCCGTGGCGACGGCTGCCGACAACGTCGACCTTGATACCGCGGCCGCCTCCGAGGCGCCTTCGCTGCCGCCCCAGGGATCGGACGCAGACGCCTCAACCTCTGCCTCGGCCGGCGACGACACCGGTGCCGAGGACAGCGCACCGGACACGGCGAACGGCGTCGGCCAGCGTGCAGCGGAGCTCCTGCGGCGGGCTGCCCGGGTCGATCCCCCATGGGCCGCCAGCATGTTCCTGGGGGCCGCCGGCTGCGTCGCTTGCGAAGCATTGCCGGAGCCGGAACGGGAGTCCGTCCTTTCGAGGCTGCTGCCCGCGGCCGTGCCGGTCCTGCTCCGGGCCCACGCGGATCCGTACCGGCGGGCGGGGCTGGCCAACGTTGCCCCGGCACTCATCACGCTGGCAGCCGACCTGGCCCGCCCCGCCACCGCCGACGCCGCGACCGCGAGGGCTGCGGCGCGTCGGCGTTTCATTAGCAGCATCAAAGCGTTGACCGAGTTCGAAGGGGAGCTTCGCGAGGGCGCCGCCCCCCTTCCGCCAGCGCACTGTCGGCCGCCAGGGCCCAACGGCCAGCACGGCGGCGATCGTGCTTCGCGACCATCGTGACGAGGAGGATTCCTGATGACCACCGATCTGTTCTCTGAGTTCGAAGACCTTGAGGACTTTGAAGATTTCGAAGGGGGGCTGGGTGAGGCCGACAGCCTTGCCGATTTGGAGGCGAGTTTCGAGGACGAGTATGCGGGCGATTTCGAGGGCGGCGCCGGGGTTGCCACGGATATCGGCCGGGTCGGCGATGCCGTGTTCGAACGGGTGTTGACCGGCGGTATCGAGGCGACAATGGAGGCCGAGGCCGCCGATCCGTTCGTCGGGGCCGCGGTCGGCGCGGTTGGACGCGTCATCGCCCCTCTCCTGGCGCGCTGGGCGCGCAGTGCCATCGCGCAACGCCTCGGCCGCCATGGCGCGCGCGTCGTCAGGGCCGCGCTGTCCGTTCTCCAGGAGGTTTCCCGGCAGACGGTGCAGGACGTCATCAGCTACGCCCGCAGCAATCGGCTCAACATTGTTCGTCACCGCAGCCGGCTCTGGGCCTATGCGCAGCGGCAGTTCTGGGTGCGGCTTCGTCAGGCGCTGGCACGCCGCGGCGTCCCGATCCCTGCGTGATGACTCCCGTGATGACTCCGGGGTTATCGCGGTGCCTTAAACCGAACTGGAAGCGGGAGTAGAGTCGATGTTGGACGACATGGAGTTGATGGAACTGGACGCCGAAGAAGGGCTGTTCGAGGACTTCGAAGGTTCGCTTCCGCCGGACCTGCAGGAAGCCATCGAGAATGCGGTGGCCGAGGGCGTTGCCGAGGCCGAAGCGGAGGAGGGGCCCGACCCGTTCATTGGTGGCCTCGTGGGAGCCTTGGCGCCCGTGGCGAAGCAGGTGATCCCGCATGTAGCCCCGGCGATCGTCAGGGGCGTCGGCGGACTGTTGCGAGGGCTGTCCCGCCGTCGGCGGCGACGCCGGCGGCGGCCGCAAGGACAGAGGCCTCAGCGCGAGGCGCTATTCGAGCAGCAGGTTGCTGCTGTCGCCCCGGCCGTCGCTCACCGGGTGGCGCGTGACGCGGCCAGGGCCACTGCGGCGCGCGGCGCCCCCCCGAGTGCTCAAGCAAGCCGGGCGCGCTTTCTGCAGATTCTGCGGCGCGTGATGTCGGACCCGGCTCTTCGCCGCCGTTTTGCCCAAGCGTCCCGGCGGTTCAGGCGGCCCCAGGCTCAGGCTTCCGGCTGGTACTGAACGCAGACCGAGGAGTTCACATCGATGATCGCGTTGGCCACACGGACGCAACTCACGGTCGATCGGGACGAGACCTCGGGACATCGTGCCGTCGACGAATGGGTCCGTTCGCAACGGGTCAACTTCCATCGGGCCGTCGTCGCGCTCCAGCCGTTCGCGGGTTCCGCGTTCGGCTCGGGTGCGGCGGCGCCGCTCCCCGCCCAACGTGCGGCTGCCAACGCCCTGATATCCCGGCTCAGGCAGCGGCTGGTCAGGATTGGCGAAGCCTTGACCCGGGCCGCCCTGCGCACGGCGCACCTCAGCGCTGATGCGCAGCTCCAGCGGTTTCAGGCTCTCAAGGCTCGCGGCGAGCGGGCTTTGCGGGTCGTCGAGAAGGTCTGGGAGTTCTATTTCGAGCTGTTCAATCAGCGCCAGGCCAGCTTCGCCGACATGCTGATGGCCGCCGATCGGATCGGCACCGATTGCTACCAGGCGGTCTACATGAACCTCGGGGTGCCTCGATCCATCCCGTCGCCGCGGCCGCTGGCCTATGTGGATACCGGGTTCGGACCCGCCACCTTCCGCCGGGGCATCCGCCTGTCAGCCATCGGCCGCCACAGCAATCCGTTCCCCTTGCTGGTGTTCCCGCGCACCCGGCTGATCTCGCCGTGGACACTTGGCGCCATTCCCCACGAGGTCGGGCACAACATCCATGCCGATCTCGGGCTGTGGACCAAGCTGCGCGACAGCATGGTCCAGCGGCTCGAAGCCGAACGCTTCCATCCGATGGTGGGAAGCACTTTCGGCCGCTGGCACAAGGAGATTTTCGCCGACCTCATCGGTGTTCTGCTGATCGGTCCGGCCTATGTCCGGTCGCTGATGGACGTGGTCGGCGGTGACCGGTCGCGGGTGGTGCTGTTTGTTCCGAGCGCGGTGCACCCGACCCCTTACCTGCGGGTGCCGCTCAATGTCGCCCTGTTGCGGCGTACCGGGTTCGGCGCCGAGGCCGAGATGATCAGAGCCGCCTGGGACCGGCTCTATCCGCCGTCGCTGCGGGGCGGCCTGCCGGCGCCGCTGGTGGAGGCGTTCGACCGTGCGGCCGAGGCGGTGATCGAGACCATGGTCTTCACCGCCTACCCGGAGCTCGGCAACAAGCGGTTTGCGGAGGTGGTTGCTTTCACGCCGCGGCATCAAGCCCTGGTCCGCGAAGGTGCCGTCCGGCTCGCCCGCAACCTCAACACCGGCATCCTGCCTTCCCGGTTCCTGATCGCGGCGGCCCGGGTTGCGTTCGATCAGCGGTTGGCGTCGCCGGAGCGGATCACCCAGAACTTTTACGAAGCGCTGGTGCGGAGATAAGGCCATGAACGGCTCCCACGACATCGAGAGTCTGAAGTCAAGCATTCAACTGCTGAGCGACAGCCTGAAAGACGTTTCTGACGCTTTGGAAAAAGGGCTCAAGAATATTTCTGAGGAATCCACCTATGAAACCGAACAAATAGAGGATCTGGTCCGACGTTTGCGCCAACACGTCAGTGAGCTGGACCAACTTAACACTGGCATAAACGCTAGTGTTTCGATAACCGCCGAAGAAGCCAAGCGTTGCCGCGACTTGCTTAAGAGAGCAAGGAACCTGTTGCAAGAGTCGAACGACGTCGCGCAGGCCGCGCCCAAGGCGGCGGCCAAGGCCCAGCTTGACAAGCATCGCGGAACAGTTGCCGAAGCGATATCCGATGTTTTCGGCGATCTGGACGATGTCAGCCAGCGTGTCGGCGCCCCTGAAATCGTCGATGAAATGCAAAAATTCCGCAATAGTTATGAGAGATTAACGGATGACCGGCTGGGAGACATCGCTGACCACATCGCCAGCTTTGCCCCGCCGGCTGCCCCCGCCGGGCTTGCGCCCTTCGGTGCACCTGCCGCCTTTGCCGGGATGGAAGCCCAGCGGGCGGAAGACGTGCTGTCCCGGCTTCTGGGTACCGCACTGGCGCCGGCCGGCAAGGCGGTCGGCGCCGATTTCGCCCAGATGCTGACGCTGGCTTTGGATCAGCGCGTCGCATCGGAGGAAGACGGTGGATACCAGGTCCTGACCAGCGTCGCTCCGGTGGTGGCCGGCATCCGACAGCCCCCGCGCGGCCGCCAGGCCTCGTTGCTGCGCGATGTTCAGAGCCAGTCCGAAGCCTTTCTCAAGATCATGCGGGAACTGCCGTCCAAGCGCCGTAATCCGGACCAGACCGCGATCACCGACCACCGCGGTCGCCTTGGACGTTACGTCGAGGACCTGATCTCGCTGACCGGCTTCGAGTCCGGCCCGCTGATCGAACGTGCGTCGTTTCAGGTCGACGCCATCGAAAGGGAATGGACCGCGCTGAAGCGGGAGCTCGGGATATTGCTTAACGGCCAGGTCCACGCCGCCAACGTTGCTGCAGTTGGTGAAAATATCCTCGACTCCGGAAGAAAGGCCCGGTTGGTAAACAGGAGCCTGGAAGAAGCAGAGGGCGAAGAGATCGACAGCGAGGCCAAGCGCGGCGATGACTATCTGGAGCGGATCAACAACGCATTCGCTTCTTGGGAGAAGGATCGTAAACAGTCGCGCGGCGCGAAAACCGCCCGACTGCTCCAGCACGTGCGTTCCTTGCAGGACAATGTCCGACAACTCGAACGCGCCTTCGACCTGGCCGAGCTCACCCTCCAGGACCGGCTCAGCCGACGGTTCAAGGTCGGAGGCGATGGTGACGCTCCCGTCCAGGCGCTGATCGATTGGCTGACCGAGGACGGCAAGCGTTGGATGCAGGAGCTGTCCGATGGAGACACCCGGGCCACGGTGCTCGATGCCATCATCCATGGTGCCGAGAAGCAAGCCATTCTGGTTGAGAGCCTGGACGAGGCTCTTGAACAGCTCGTCTCGGTGGGGCGCGGGCGGGTCAAGCGCGCCCTGCGGGAAGTGAGCGGCGCCCTTGACGCAATCACGGATGAAGCCAACCGCCTACAGCAGCCGTAAGCGGAAAGTTTCAGAATGCGACGATCGAATGTGAACGGAGGACATCATGGCCGATCCCGGCGACCTCAAGGCAGGAAAAAGCCAAAGCGCGTACGCCAAGCTCGCAGCTTTGTTCGATTACTTGCTTCAGCAGTACGATGAGACACTCCGTCGCGATCCGAGCTTCGCGCAGACCATTGCCCATCTCAGCAACGTCGCCGAGCAGCAATTCGAGGAGTCGCTTCAGGAGCAGAAGGATCCCGGCGACAGCGGGATATCCAGCCTGGTCGGCCTCGGCGGCGAGGCGGTCGACGATCTCTCCGAACTGCCTCCGCCCAAGCTGCTGCCCAGCTTTGACGAGAGCGTGGTCTCCGAACGCCTGCTCGCGTTGGCCGACCTCTACTACATCTACCAGCAGGAGCGGCTGGGCGTTTTCCGGGTCGTCCTCAAGCTGCAGGAACTGTTCAAGGGTGGCGAGTTGAGGCTGGCGGACGGTAAGGGCGCTTATGCGCTTTACAAGTTCGACCAGCAGAAGTCACTGCGGTCGTCCCGTGAAGAACGCTTTGACGCCTACTGCCATGCGTTCGGCTACGGCTGTTCCACGGCGGCCGGCTCCAGCAATCCGAATTCCGCCTTC
>REES01000135.1 GCA_007694935.1 Rhodospirillales bacterium | reverse complement strand
AGCCGGTGATCTGATCCGTGGTGGTGGCGTTGACGATCAGCACCAGGGTGCCGCGATCGGCCCGCATCAGCAGCGTCGCCGACTGCAGGGTGTTGAACGAGTGGCCGACGAAGAACTGCCGCTGCCCCACCAGGCAGTGATCGTCGCCGGGCACCGTCACCTGATGCAAAAGCGCGAAGACCGGGCGGTCCTGCACCGTCCGGCGCACCCAGGCGAAGGTGTGCTCGACCCCGTCGTCACCGGCCGCCTCGGGCCGGTCGGCGAACGCCGCCGCCAGCGCCCGCAGCGCCGGCATTTCGTGAATCGGTCCCGTCCGCAGCTCCGCCGCCGGTTCGGCAACACTGCCGCCGCCCCGGGCATAGGGGGCGACGGCGTCAACGCCACCGTCCCGGTAGGCCGCGAACCGGGCGATCAGGATGTCGCGATACGCCTCCGATACCGCCGCCGGGGCGTCATGACTGTCGGTGGTGATGCCGCGAAGCCGGCCGCGGATGGCGTCGATCTCGGCATTGGACAGGTTGAAGTCGCTGCCCGGTCGCACCTCCAGCAGGCGGCTGATCTCCCCGTGCTCGGCGCCGGAGAAACCGACCCCCCGCCACGTGTCGTCATCGCGCGCATCGTCGATGAGGCCGAACCCGGTGGCGGCGGGCCCGGCCAGAAGCCGGTCGGAGCCGCAGATGGCATCCCGGGCGGTGGGAAAGGCGCGGGGATCGATGGTGGTGGCGGCCGCCGCCAGCATATTGGGGGTGGCGGCGGGCAGATCAACCGAGACGATCGTCCCCGACCGCGCCCTGGCCACCGCCGCATCATCGAATCCCGCCTCGGCCAGGACGGCCTCCACACTATGATCGAACGCCACCGCTTCCGCCTCCATCGTCGTACCGGAACACGCCGCCAGGATGAGGACCGCCTTGGCCCAGGCGATCCAACACATCGCCCAAGCCGCCGCCGGGAGCCTCGCGCCGCTGCGGGATCGGTCCCGGCGGCGAAGAGACCAGCCGGGGGCGGTGGTCATTCCTGAACCGGCAATCATGTTCGCACTGGCTTCCATACCGTACCAAGCCCCATATTACAGTGATGGACGCGGCTCCAGGCCCCAAGCCCCGGCGTGGACGCGTTCGATCAAGCTAACTGATCACGCACCGCCGTCCACCCGGCAGCGGCTCAAGCCTTCACGGTGCGTGGCCTCTTGAGCAGGGGGAGTAGACCATGCAGGGCAAGAAGGTCATCATCGAGCATCTCAACGGCATCCTCACCAACGAGCTGACCGCGATCAACCAGTATTTCCTGCACGCCCGCATGCTGCAGGACTGGGGTTTTACCGTACTGGGCGACAAGGTCTACAAGGAATCGCTGGGGGAGATGCAGCATGCCGACCAGCTGATCAAGCGCATCCTGTTCCTGGAGGGCCTGCCCAACCTGCAGGATCTCAAGCGACTGATGATCGGCGAGGATGTGCCGGAGATCCTTAAGAACGACCTGCACCTGGAATCGACGGCCCGGGAGGACGTGGTGACCGCGATTGCACTCTGCGAGCGGGAGGGCGATTACGTGAGCCGCGCCCTGCTGACCACCATCCTCGACGACAGCGAGGAACATATCGATTTCCTGGAGACGGAAATCCGTCTGGCCGAGAAGATGGGGATCGCCAACTACCTGCAGTCGCAGGCGCTGCCGTCGGCGGATTGACAATCGCTCGCAACTGGCTACCATATCGGCAATCGGGTCCTGTCGATCGGGTGGTCCGTTGTACGTCTGCATCTGCAATGCCTTCACCGAAAAGGACGTGCACCGGGTGATCGCGTCCGGTCAGGTGCGCTCGGTCGGCTGCGTCTATCGGTTGTGTGGCGGCCGGCCCCGGTGCGGCAAGTGTGTCAGCGTGGTGCGCGAGATGGTGGCCGGGGCCGCGTGCGGGTGCGAACCGCTCGCCTGCAAGGAAGCCGGAATGCCGCTCGCCGGTTGAGGCGCGCAGTGTCCCCGCAAGCTCCGGCCAGAGCCCGGGCAAGACAGCAAAGGCGCATTCGCCTCCGGCGACGAGCCCTGTGCGGACTGACGGCGGCACAGAACGCCATCCAGGCCGCCTTGTGCTATGCCGTCATTGCGAGGCGTAGCCGAAGCAATCCGTCATTCCCTGTGTATTGCGTCGTGGCAAGGATGGCGCCGCCGACGGTGCGCCCTTATGAGCGAACAGGCCGGCCCCGAACAGGTGCCGCCAGCAGGCGGCGGCTTCGGCCTCTCGGTTGTCCCGTTCCAGGTCGGAGGCCAGGGCGGCGGTGACGTGGGCCGCTTCCGCCGCATCGCGCCAGGCGCGGCCCGATGCGAGCGTCTCCCCGGTGCCGGGCAGGGGGAGCGGCCGGCCGGCCTGGGCCGCCGCCCAGAAGAAGAAATCCCGCACCATCCAGTCGTAGAACAGGGCGCTCTGGGTCTGGTAGATCCAGGCGCGCACGAACTCGGCGGCCAGCAGCTCCAGGGCCAGCGGCTGGATCGGCACCGCCTGCGCCCGTCGCCACGCTTTCAACATGAGGATCAGGTGGGTCGCCTTGCCCGCCGTGGCCTTATCGGCCGCTTCCAGGTTGGCAAGCTCCGCCGCCGGGTCCAGGTGGCGCCACGGCCCCTGGCGCCCGTCCGGGGCCGGTGTCAGGAAGCCGCCCTCGGCACAGGCGAACACCGGGCGCAGCCGCACCAGCGGGATGGCCGATGTGCTGCCGCGGGCCGGGCGCACCACCAGCCAGCCGTCGGCATCGATTCGCACCCCGCCGTGGCGTTCGCCCAGCACCGCCGCGACCGGCGCGATGACCCTGCGGCGGCGACGCCCCAGGGCGGTTGGTCCGGCGGAGAAATCCGGGCGGAGGTGCGCCGGCAGCACCAGCAAGACATCCACCGCAGCGGAGAACCGGGGTGCCGTCCCCTTGGCGTAGCCGCCGAGCAGGATCGCCCGTCCACGATCGGAACCGTCGCCCGGGGCGGCCAACGCCCGGCGCAGGCCATGCGCCACCAGGCGCCCCACCGCCCCCGCCTGGGCCCGCTGTTCCGCCGACGCCGGCAGCCCGGACAGCAGGCCGGCAAACCGCCGGCCGACCCGGCTCCATGCTGCCGTCGCGGTCATGCCATGTCCTCCCCGCGGCGGCGGCCGAATACAAGGCCGGCCGGCCCGGGATCGACGGACCCCGGGACCGGCCGCAGGTCGCCCAGGGAGGATCGGGCAATTCGATTACGCATCAGGAACATCCCGACGTCGCACCACATGTAACGCATTTCAGGCAGGTTCCGTTGCGCACCAAAGTGAAGTTTCCGCATTCTCCGCAGGAATCCCCCTCGTAGCCCTGCATCAGCGCGGCCTCGGCCAGGCGGGACCGCCCGCTGCCGGTGATCGGCGCCAAATGCGGTGCCAGGTCCGGCGCGCCGGCCTCGATGGCGAAGCCGCCGCCCCCGGCGGCAACCACCGCCTCGCCGCCGGAACGGATCACCACCGCCTGCTCGCCATGCGCCTCGATTTCGGTGGCGCGGGATCCCGAATAGACCCGGAACCTGTTGCGCACGTAGCCGTTGCTGGCGAGCCGTCGGACGAACGGCAGGGGATCGTCCTCGCCGTCCCGCGCCGCCGTACCGGTGGCGCCGGCAGTCCGGCCGAAGCCGTCGGATTCCAGGTCCTTGGGCTCGACGTGGGCAAGGTCGTAGCGGCCGAGGTAGGAGACCGCCAGCTCCCGGAACAGGTAGTCGACGATGGAGGTGGCCATCTTGATGGTATCGTTCCCCGCGACCACGCCGGACGGCTCGAACCGGGTGAAGGTGAAGGCCTCGACGAACTCCTCCAGCGGCACGCCATACTGCAGCCCGATCGAAATGGCGATGGCGAAGTTGTTCATCAGGCTGCGGAACGCCGCACCCTCCTTGTGCATGTCGATGAAGATCTCGCCGAGCCGGCCGTCCTCGTACTCGCCGGTCCGCAGGTAGACCTTGTGACCGCCCACCGTGGCCTTCTGGGTGTAGCCCTTGCGCCGGCTGGGCAGGCTGACCCGCGCCGGCCGGTTGACGGTGACGATCTTCTCCACCAGCCGCTCGGTGACGATCTCCGCCCGCCGCACGGCCGGCTGGTCCGCAACATCCTCGGCAAGCTCGGCAAGGTCGGCGGCGTCCAGCAGCGCACCGGCCAGCGGCTGCGACAGCTTGGAGCCGTCACGGTACAGCGCGGTCGCCTTGAGGCCGAGCTGCCAGGCCAGGAGGTAGGCCTTCGAGCAGTCGTCGATGGTGGCGGCGTTGGGCATGTTGATGGTCTTGGAGATGGCACCGCTGATGAACGGCTGGGACGCCGCCATCATCCGGATGTGGCTCTCGATGGAGAGGTGGCGCCGCCCGGTCCGCCCGCACGGGCTGGCACAGTCGAACACCGGCAGGTGCCGGTCCTTCAAGTGCGGGGCGCCTTCCAGGGTCATGGCGCCGCACACCCAGGTATTGGCCGCCTCGATCGCCTTGGAGGAGAAGCCGAGGGCAGTGAGCAGGCAGAACGCGGGAGCGTCCAGGGACCCGGCATCGAGGCCCAGCACCTCGGTGCAGAAGCCCTCCCCCAGTGTCCACTTGTTGAAGGCGAAGCGGATGTCGAAGGCATCCTTGACCGCCCGCTCAAGCCGCTCCAGCACCTCCGGCGTGAAACCCTTGGCGGCCAGCGCCTCCGGGTTGATGTCAGGGGCACCGGCCAGGGTGCCGCGGCCGACCGCATAGGCGACGATCGCCTCGATCTCCGCCGGAGCATAGCCAAGCCGCGCCAGCGCCTTGGGCACGGTGCGGTTGATGATCTTGAAGTAGCCGCCGCCGGCCAGCTTCTTGAACTTGACCAGGGCGAAGTCCGGCTCGATCCCGGTGGTGTCGCAGTCCATCACCAAGCCGATGGTGCCGGTGGGCGCGATCACCGTGGCCTGGGCATTGCGGTAGCCGTACCGCTCGCCCAGTGCCAGCGCCCGATCCCAGGCTTCCCGCGCCGCGGCGACCAGCGCCGGATCGGGGTTGGCGGAGGCAGCCAGCGGCACCGGCGCCACCGTCAACCCCTCGTATCCCCTGGAGCGGCCGTGCGCCGCCCGGCGGTGGTTGCGGATCACCCGGAGCATCGACTCCCGGTTCTCGGCAAACCCGGGGAACGGCCCGCGCCGTTCGGCCATCTCCGCCGAGGTGGCATAGGCCACACCGGTCATCAGCGCCGACACGGCGCCGCAGATGCTGCGCCCGGCCTCGGAGTCGTAAGGCACGCCGGCGGCCATCAGATAGCCGCCGATATTGGCAAAGCCGAGCCCGAGGGTACGGAAGGCATATGACAGCTCGGCAATCCGGCGGGCCGGGAACTGCGCCATCATCACCGAGATTTCCAGCACCACCGTCCACAGCCGCACCGCGTGGGTGAAGGCGGGTATCGCGAGGCTGCCGTCCGGCTGCTGGAAGGCGAGCAGGTTGAGTGAGGCGAGATTGCAGGCGGTATCGTCCAGGAACATGTACTCCGAGCACGGGTTGGACGCCTCGATCCGGCCGCTCGCGGGGCAGGTGTGCCACTCGTTGATGGTGGTGTCGTACTGCAGACCGGGGTCGGCGGAGGCCCAGGCGGCGGTGGCGATGCGCTCCCAGAGGGCCCGCGCCGGGACGCGGCGGGCGACCGTTCCGTCGGTCCGGCGGATCAGGGCCCAATCCTGGTCGTTCAGCATCCGCTCCAGGAAGTCGTTGGTGATGCGGACACTGTTATTGGCGTTCTGGCCGGAGACGGTGAGATAGGCCTCGGAATCCCAGTCCGTGTCGAACACCGGGAAGTCGAGGCGGGTCTCCCCCTGCCGGGCGAGCGCGATCACCCGCTGGATGTAGTTCTCGGGGATCATCGCCTTGCGGGCGCCGACGATGGCCCGCTTCAAGGCGGCATTCCGTTTGGGCTCGAACGCCGCCTCGGCCTCTGCCGGGGTGGTGGCCGCGTCGACCGCGGCATGGCAGGCGGACATGACCTCGTTCAGGTGGCGGCTGGCCAAGCGCGAGCCGGCCACCAGGGCCGCGACCTTCTGCTCCTCCCGCACCTTCCAGGTGATGAAGTCCTCGATGTCCGGGTGGTCGATGTCCACCACCACCATCTTGGCGGCGCGCCGGGTGGTGCCGCCGGACTTGATGGCACCGGCCGCGCGGTCGCCGATCTTGAGGAAGCTCATCAGCCCGGATGACCGGCCGCCGCCGGACAGCGGCTCGTTCTCGCCCCTGAGACGCGAGAAGTTGGTGCCGGTGCCGGAGCCGTACTTGAACAGCCGGGCCTCGCGCACCCACAGGTCCATGATCCCGCCTTGGTTGACCAGATCGTCCTGGATGCCCTGGATGAAGCAGGCATGGGGCTGCGGATGCTCATAGGCCGAGGCCGATTCCACCACCGTGCCGGTGGCGTCATCGACGTAGAAATGCCCCTGGGCGGGGCCGTCGATGCCGTAGGCCCAGTGCAGCCCGGTGTTGAACCACTGCGGTGAATTGGGCGCGCACATCTGGGCGCACAGCATGTGACGGAGCTCATCGAAGAACGCCTGGGCGTCCTCCTCGGCGGTGAAGTAGCCGCCCTTCCAGCCCCAGTAGGTCCAGGTCCCGGCCATCCGGTCGAACACCTGACGGGCGCTCCGCTCGCCGCCCAGACGCTCGTCCTCCGGCAGGGCGGCCAGCGCTGGCGTATCGGACCTTCGCCGCTGCAGCCAGTGGGGCACCCCGGGCTCGGCCACCGGCTCGAGCTGGGCCGGCACCCCGGCGCGGCGGAAATACTTTTGCGCCAGCACGTCGCAGGCCACCTGGGACCAGTGCTGAGGGACCTCGATATCGTCCTGGCGGAACACCACCGAGCCGTCCGGATTTCGGATCTCGCTGCTGGTGGTCCGCCACTGGAACGCCTCGTAAGGTGACGTGCCCGCTTCGGTGAAATGCCGAGGTATCCGCATGGTCGCTGCTGCTGCCCCCCGTGTCGCCTGGGTTTGCCGATCGCGCCCTGCGGCGTCGGCCCGGTGCCGGCGGGGTGCCCGGATCGGCACCCCGTCCGACTGCTCGCCGCGGCGCTGTCACTCATGCTTAACACAACATGACGCGCCTTGAGCGATGGGGTGAGACCATATCTAGGCACGCACGATCCCGCAACAACATTTTGACGATCGGCGGGCTGGACGCACTCCTAATAGTGCCTGAGACGACACGACGGGCCGGCAGGGCATCGGAGCGGCCAAACCCGGGACCGCCGTGTCATCCACAGATCGCAGGAATCGGACCGGCCCAGGGATCGACGCGCCGGTGCGGCGGGTTGTGCCGGGGCCTGCTTCCTCTG
>REES01000111.1 GCA_007694935.1 Rhodospirillales bacterium | reverse complement strand
AGGCAAGACGTGGGTGCCCGGGCCAAGCCCGGGCAAGACCGGACAGGGGACGAAGGGGCGTGGATGCGCGGGACGTGCCCGGGCAAGGCAGGAATGCGGCTTTCGGCTCGGGACGTTTGGCCGGCGATAACGAGCAAAGAAAAAAAAACGGTACGCGTTGATGCGTACCGTCGTGAGCGGCCATCGATGGCGTGTATTGCCCGGATGAATTCACCCGATCCGGCCGGGCGTGGGCTGAAAAAGTGAGGGGGGAGACCTCCGCCGAGGTCATCCCCCCTTCCTGTCAACGTAGCGTTCGCAGCAACACTTAGCGCTGGATGTCGATCTCCACCCGCCGGTTCTGCGGCTCGCGCACGCCGTCACCGGTCGGCACCAGCGGCTGGGTCTGGCCGAGCGCCCGGGTCTGGATCCGGTCGGCCGGGATGCCCAGGGTCATCAGGTACGACCGCACCGAGTCTGCCCGGCGCTGTGACAGGCCCAGGTTGTACTGGGCCGAGCCGGCCGTGTCGGTGTGACCGGTGGCGACGATCCGCACGAACGGCCGGTCCTGCGCCGATGCGGCGGCCGCGCGAACGATGTCCCGACCCTCAGCGGTGAGTTCGGACCGGTCGAAGTCGAAGAACACCAGGTAGGCGGCCGGCATCAGGCTCGCCTCGACCTTCTCCAGTGCCAGGAAGAAGCCGTCGCGGCAGGCGGCGATGTCGGCCGGTCGGAGGCCTTCCGCCGTCTGCTCCTGCCAGCAGTCGAACAGGGCCTGGGCGTTGGCGGCATCACGCGGTGCCGTGTTCCGCCCGCCCTGGTCGAATGCCGCCATCAGCCGGCTGCGGCCGGCGATCAGGTCGGGCGCTTCCTCCTCGGTGATGAAGGCGCGTTGATCGACGGTCTCGGGCAGCACCGTCTGACCCTGGCGGACCATCTGCGCCCGCATGGCGTAGGCGCCGCCGTCGCGCCGGTCACCCGAGCGATACTCGACGTCGGACAATGCGATATAGTTCTCGGCAAGCGCCCGGTCGAATTCGCTACCCGTCGGCGCCATCGCTCGCGCCTCATCGAGCGGCCGCGTCTCGCAGGCCGAAAGGCCGACGGCCACCACTGAGGCGACCGCGGCAGTGAACAACCACTTCATATCAACCCCTCCCATGTCAGGCTCCGATCGTCGCTGCGATTGCCTCGACGACCGTGCGGCCGCCAGGACAACCTCGACCGAAAACGTCCGATCAGAAATTCACACCGAGGCCGACGGAGTACTGAAGCACAGCCTCATCAATGCCGTCGCGGAAGGAGATCGGATACTCGACCATGCCGAATGCAAACGTCGACTCGTTGACATAGTACTTCAAGCCGATCTCGGGCCCGGCCGCCGCGGTATTACGGACATCCTTTCCATAGATACCGCCGAAGTTGACGCCGATGAACGGCTGCCACCTGCCGAAATCGAACTGATAGTCCGCGGCGACGCGTGACACGCCGGCCCAGCTATCGCGCACGTCACTGCCGACACTGAACGCAATGGATTGCCGGAACGAGAACAGGATGTTCTTGGTCCAGTAGTAACCAACGCTGGTGGTGAAGCCGAACGCGTTGTCGTCGAACTCCTTCGTTGAAAGACCACTACCGGTCAGCGTCCATTCCCAGTTGCCGGCAACCGGGCCGGGATCGGGATGGTAGGGTGGCACTTCCTGAGCGAGCGCCGGTGACCAAGCGAGCGCCACCACGGGCAGCGCGACAAGAAAACGCTTCATGATGCCTTCTCCTTACTTGAGCCGTTTGTTCAACACGTCGGAGTCACGATGCCGCCGACAGCCTCTGCAACGAAGTGATGCCCCTGGGGCGGCAAACCGCAACTGATCTGCAAACATTATGCGGTTCGCATCAAATCGTCATGCACGATCACACGCCTGCACCATTCCGCAACAGATCGTTGCCGGAATGCCACACCGTGGCTCTGGCGCCCTGCGAACGGGCAGTCGCGCCAGCCCGCCGCTGTGACTTGCCGTCCGCTACAACGGGAACAGCAGCGGCAGGAGGATCAGCGCGACCACCGCGACCAGGATGGTCATCGGCACACCCACCTTGGCGAAATCGACGAATCGGTAGTTGCCCGGCGCCACCACGAGGGTGTTCACCGGTGTTGACACCGGGGTCATGAAGGCCGCCGAAGCCGCGACGGCCACGGTCATGGCGAAGGCGTGGGGCGAGACCCCCATGTCCAAGGCGGCAGCGATGGCGATGGGCGCGATGAGCACCGCCGTGGCGGTGTTGGACACAAACAGACCGACCACGGCGGTGATGACGAACAGGCCGGCCATCATCGCGTAGGGCCCGAACCCGCCGATCGAGCCCACCAAGCCATCGGCGATCAGTGCGGTGGCGCCAGTGTTGCCGAGGGCGGTGGCGAGGGGCAGCATGCCGGCGATCAGGATCAGGCTCGGCCAGTTGATCACCCGATAGGCATCGTCCATGCTCACCGTGCGAACCGCCACCATGGCAAGGGCTGCGACCATCACTGCGACCACGTTGGGAACCAGATCGAAGGTCATCGCCACGATCATCGCGACCATGATGGCGATCGCCAGCGGCGCCCGGCGTCGGGCCGGGGCCACGTCCTTCACTTCCTCCGGCAGGTTGAGCACCAGGAATTCGCTGCGGTCGGCCTGAAGGGCGCCGATGTCCTTCCAGGCGCCGCTGACCAGCAGGACGTCGCCGAACTGCAACGGCTCACTCACCAGGCTGCCGGCAATGGGTTTGCCCTTGCGCTGGATGCCGAGCACGCTGACGTGGTAGCGGGAGCGGAACGCCGCCTGCTCCAGGGTGCGCCCGATCAGCTTGGAATCGGGCGCGATCAGCACCTCGGCGATGCCCAACTCCTGCCAGACGTCGCGGCGCAGGCTGTCATCGATCGGAAGCGGCTCGAGTGACTGCTTCTCGATGAAATGCACCGCCGGCTCCCGGGTCGCCACCATGTAGATGATGTCCCCGTCCCGGAAACGGGTGTGGGGGAGGGCCGGCGTGATCTCCCGGCCGAACCGGCCCTGGCGTTCCAGGCCGACCACATTGACCCCGAACAGGGTGCGGAGCTTGAGCGCGCCGAGGGTCTGCCCCACCAGGGCCGAGCCGGACGCGATCCGGAGCCGATACACCCGGTCGGCAAGCCCATAGGGGGCCGCCAGCTCCGCGAGTGAGCGGCCCTTGGCCCGGCGCTGGCCGCTGCCGGCATCCTGCGGCAGAAGGCGCATGCCCACCGCCAGCATGAAGGCGATCCCCACAACCAGGACTGCGACCCCGATGGGCGTGAAGTCGAAGAACCCGAACGGCTCCAGCCCGGCTCGGCGCAACTCGGCATTGACCACCAGGTTGGGTGGGGTCGCGATCAGGGTCATCATGCCGCTGATCAGGGCCCCGAAGGCCAGCGGCATCATCAGCCGCGACCGGCTGAACCCGGTCTTGCGGCAAATCCGGAGCACGATCGGAATGAAGATGGCGACGATGCCGGTGGAACTCATGAACGCGCCGATGCCGGCCACCGTCGCCATCAGCAGGGCGAGCAGCCGCGTCTGGCTTGCGCCGCCCACCCGCATCAGCCAGTCGCCCAGGGAGAAGGCGATACCGGTGGTGGCAAGGGCCTCCCCCACCACGAACAGGGCGGCGATCATCAGCACCACCGGATCGCTGAAGCCCGCCAGTGCTTCTTCCAGGGTAATCACACCGCCCAGGAACAGGGCGAGCAAGACCAACAGGGCGACCACATCGAGGCGGATACGATCGCTCGCGAACAGCACCACCGCGATGCCGAGCACGGCCAGCGTGTAGATCGCCTCTCCCGTCACCGCGGTGCTTCCTCCCCCTCGTTGGCCGGATCGGCACCGGGATTATCGCGTTGCTGCCGTGATGGCAACGAACGACGGTGTGGCCAGGTGGGTCAGGCTCAATCGTTGCGCAGGATCACCAAGTTGAACAGGCCGAACGGGGGCACCGGGTCGTTGGCGGCGACGCCGAGGGAACTGCCGGCCAGCATGTCGGTCAAGGTGAAGTCCGGCCGCCAGCCGAGCCACTTGGCGAACGGCTCCATGCGTCGGGTCAACCACTTCTCGCTGCCGGCAGCGAAGTGGTTACAGACCAGGATGGTGCCGCCGGGTCGGCACACCCGCTGCATCTCGGCGAGGCAGCGCTGCGGATCCGGCACCACCGACATGACGTGCATCGCAACCACTGCGTCGAACGCGTGATCGGCAAACGCCAGTTGTTCGCCGTCCATCTCCGCCAGCAGATCGACGTGGGTCAGCCGCTCCTCCTCGACCCGCCGCTTGGCCACCGCCAACATGTCGCGGCTGACGTCGATGCCGACGATGCGGATGTCACGGCGATAGCGCGGCAACGACAGCCCGGTGCCGACGCCGACCTCGAGCACCCGGCGGCAGCCGAGCGCATTGATGCGGGCGACCGAACGGCGTCGGCCCCAGCGAAACGCGGGGCCGAACACCCAGTCGTACATCCCCGCGTACCGGCGGTACGCGGCGATCACGGCGGCGACGTCCAGGCGTCGGGGACTGGGCCGGATGCTGCTCATTCCCGGGATTCACACCATGTCGCGATCCGGCGCAAGTCCTGAGATGCCGACCCGCGCTGCCGCCGGGTCTGGTTCGGGGTCCACCACCGCCCGAAAGCCGGCTTGAATGTCCGATTCAGCGGCCATTCTCAAGAAGGTGAAAGATCGACCGGCACGGTGACGAAAACGCCCGGCGGAGGACTGGTCGGGCCAGGGCGTCGGCGGTCCACTGGTACGGCTTGGTCGCCGGGGGCACCGCAACGGTCTGTGACTGCATTGCAGGTGGGTCCGTCTCCGTGAGGCAAGAGGCCAAGCCCCGCTCTCGACCATCATCGATTCGGCCATGCACGGCTGGCGTTGTCGACGCGATTTTGGGGGCGGCCGAACGGTAACCGGCGCCATGCATCAGCCCTGAGCGTCGTCGGGAAGAGCACGATGGGGACGCTCCCGAAGCGCATGGCGATGGGGGCGCGCGCAGCGACCGCGCGGTGCGGTGGCTGTCGTGTTTTTCAGCAAACCCGTCACGACGATGCTATCCTCCCGCCCAACCGCGGCGGGCCGTCCGGTGCCGGGTGGCAGGACTGGCTGCGACCGCCGAAAAAGCTTGGGAGGCGACATGCACCTGCTGGCATTCAGCATCCGTCTGATCAGCGCATTGAACACCGGTTTGGGGCATCTGTTCTCGTGGTTTTCCCTGGGCGTGGTGTTGGTGTGTTTCACCGTCGTGGTGTTGAGGTACTTCTTCGCCACCGGTTACATTTGGATGCAGGACCTTTATGTCTGGCTCAATGGCCTGATGTTCATGGGCATGGCTGGATACACCCTGATGAAGGATCGGCATGTCCGTGTCGATATCTTCTATCGTTCGGCCCGGCTCCGCACCAAGGCCTGGATCGACCTGATCGGCTTCGTCGCCTTTGTCCTCCCGTTCGTCTACGTCATCATCGCTTACAGTTGGGCCTTCGTGGCGCGCTCCTGGCGCTTCATGGAATCCTCGGGCAATATCGGCGGCCTGCCGGGGCTGTATGTGGTCAAGACCTTCATCATCGTGTTCGCGGTGGTGGTGGGCTTGCAGGGGCTGGCGATGGCGCTCCGCAGCATCCTGGTGCTGGCAGGCCGGCAGCACCTGCTGCCCGAGCACCTCCGCTACGACGAGAGCCGGTGAACCGATGGATACCGTCGTCATCGGCGAGGTGCTGGCGCTGCTGATGTTCTTCGGGATCATCGGGGTGCTGTTGCTGGGCTACCCGGTCGCCTTCGCCCTGGCCGGCACATCCTTGTTCTTCGGCATGATCGGCTGGTCACTGGGCGCATTCGATCCTTCCAACCTGTCCGGCATCGCCCAGCGCTACACCGGGCTGATGGTGAACGAGGTGCTGGTGGCAGTGCCGCTGTTCATCTTCATGGGGGTGATGCTGGAACGCTCGGGCATCGCCGAGAAGCTGCTGGTGACCATGGGTCGGCTGTTCGGCACTCTGCGCGGCGGGCTCGGCCTCTCGGTGGTGCTGGTGGGGGCGTTGCTGGCAGCATCCACCGGCATCGTCGGCGCCACGGTGGTGACCATGGGTCTGCTCAGCCTGCCGGCGATGCTCCGGGCCGGCTACAACCCCAAAATGGCGACCGGGGTGATCTGCGCGTCCGGCACCCTCGGCCAGATCATTCCGCCCTCGACGGTGCTGATCTTCATGGGCGACATGCTGGCCGGGATCAACGCCCAGGTGCAGATGGCCAAAGGCAACTTTGCGCCCACCCCCGTGTCGGTCGGCGATCTGTTTGCCGGGGCGTTCATCCCCGGCCTTGTCCTGGTCGGCCTCTACATGGGCTGGGTCGCCTTCAAGGCGATCACCGATCCGTCGAGCTGCCCGGCACTGGAGGTCACCTCGGAGCAGAGGCGTCAGCTGCTTCGCGACGTGCTGGTTTCCCTGCTTCCGCCGATGATCCTGATCGTGGCGGTGCTGGGCTCGATCCTCGGCGGCATCGCGACGCCGACGGAGTCCGCATCGGTCGGCGCCGTCGGGGCGATCCTGCTGACCGCCCTCAGGAGCCGGCTCCGCCTCCGCCTGATGCAGGAGGTGATGCTGTCGACCGCCACCATCACCTGCATGATCTTCGTCATCATCCTGGGCGCTTCGGTGTTCTCGGTCGTGTTCCGGATGATGGGCGGCGACAACCTGGTGGAGGAGTTTCTGCACGGCCTGCCCGGCGGCGTGGTGGGCGCGGTGCTGTTCGTCATGCTGCTGATGTTCGTCCTGGGGTTCATCCTGGACACGTTCGAGATCATTTTCATCGTCATCCCCATCACCGCGCCGATCCTTCTGGCGATGGACGTAAGCCCGGTCTGGCTGGGGGTGATGGTGGGGCTCAATCTGCAGACCAGCTTTCTGACCCCGCCGTTCGGGTTCTCGCTGTTCTACTTGCGGGGGGTGGCGCCGCCCCAGGTGTCGACCGGCCAGATCTATCGGGGTGTCATTCCGTTCGTGGCGTTGCAGGTCTCGGCGATGGCGATGCTGCTGGCGTTCCCGCAACTGGCCACGTGGCTGCCCGGGGTGGTGTTCGGATAGACCGGAGGGCAGGTCAGGGGGCGCCGGATCAGCGGGCAACAGCCGGTCTGGTCGGATGCCGCGGTGCGACGTATCGGCCCGGCGTCAGCCCCAGCAGGAACGGCACCTCGAAGCACGTCTCGTCCGTCATGGATCGGCTGCCGGCTCGATCAGGCCGGCGTCATCGTTGCGCGGATTGCCGATTCGCCGGGAAACCCGATAGGCGCGCATCCGCTCGACGGAATACGGCTTGAGCAGGGCCCGCGCCGCGTCGGTATCGTTGCACATCAGCCAGGCATCATGGTCGCCGGGGTCGAGGATCACCGGCATGCGATCGTGGACGGGGCGCGCCAGGTCGTTGGCGTCGGTGACGATGATGGTGAAGCTTTCCACCGGGGCGTCGGACTTTTCCCATCGCTCCCACAGCCCGGCAAAGGCGAACAGTGGCCCTTCGGCGGGGACGAACCGCCACGGCTGCTTGCCGCTGCCCGTGGCCTGCCATTCGAAGTAGCCGGTGGCGGGCACCAGACAGCGCCGCCGCCGAAAGGCGCTGCGGAACGCGGGCTTCTGGTGCACCGTCTCGGCGCGGGCGTTGATGGTGCGATAGCCGATCTTGAGGTCTTCGGCCCAGAACGGCACCAGGCCCCACCGCAGCATGGTGAGTTCCCTGTCGCCGTCCGCATCAAGCCGGACGACGGGCGCCTCCTGGCTCGGCGCGATGTTGTAGCGAGGCGGGAAACTCGGCACCGGCCCTGCGACGCGGAACCAGTCGGCGACATCCCGCGGCGTCTCATATAGATCGTAGCGTCCGCACATGCGCGCATTTGACCCGGCCTGGAGTGCGGCCGCAAGCGTGGCGGTTGCCGTCCGCGGCGGTCGGACCGGAACACCGGACGGTGCGCCTAATCGCCGCCTGCCGGTGGATCGGCCCCGCCACTGGGATCCGGCACGCGGATAATGGTGCGGGTGTCCTGGTCCACGATGACACGGCGGTCGGAGCGGTCGATCCCCACCGCGTGCGGAAAGGGGCCGCGGAACGGGTCCAACGTCGCGGGCGGTCCGGCAGGATCACAACGCGGACGCAGGATGCCGCAATCCCAGCGATAGCCGGCCGGCACGCCGCTGGCGGCGCCGCCACGGTCATGAATGCAGGCGCACAACCGGGGCCCGAAGCAGGCGCTGATCCCGAGCGTTTCTCGCGTGCAGGAGGGGGGCTGCGCAGCCTTCACGGCTTCCGCCGCGGCGTCGCCGGCGACAAGTGCGAGCCCGAGGACCAAGCCAACCACCAGGGCCACCATGTCGGTCAGTCCCTTCATCGTGTTCGGGTGTCCCGGCGCCGAACGGCTGCCCGATGTCCGGAACGCGGCGGCGCCGACCGAAACGGGTTGCGTTCAGGGTAGCGCCTCGCGCCTAGGTTGTCCAGGTGGCCTCGTCCGGGCAAACCCTCGGCCGGCCGGCGTTACTGATTGACGAACGCGCGGCAGGTTGTAAGAACACGGTCGAACCTCGCCCGGGAGCCCTGAGATGCGTGTCCTGCTGATGACCAACGAGTACCCGCCGCACATCTACGGCGGTGCGGGGGTACATGTGGAATACCTGTCGCGGGAACTCGCCAAGCTCGCTTCCGTCGAGGTCCGGAGCTTTCACGACCAGGCCTCGGTCGAAGGCGGCATCACCGTGCGCGGCACCAAGATCGAGGCGGCACAGTTCGCTGGCTGCCCGGTGCCGTTCGTTTCCCCCTTGCGCGCGCTGGCGACCTGCCTCGCCTTCAACGGCCAGGGGATCGACGCCGACGTCGTCCACTGCCACACTTGGTATGCCCAGTTCGGCGGCATCCTGGCCAAACACCTTTATGGCACGCCACTGGTGCTGACCACCCATTCCCTGGAACCGTTGCGACCCTGGAAGCGGGAGCAGATCGGCCGTGGCTACGATCTCTCCACCTGGGTGGAGCGGACGGCGATCGAGATGGCTGATGCCGTGATCGCGGTCTCCACCAGCACCCGCAACGACGTGCTGCGGCTCTACCAAGTCCCCGCCGACCGGGTGCACGTGATCCTCAACGGCATCGACACCGAGGAGTACAAACCGGTCAATCGGCCCGACGTGCTGCGTCCGCTCGGCATTGACCCTGACGCGCCCTACGTCCTGTTCGTCGGCCGGATGACCCGGCAGAAGGGTCTCTACTACCTGCTTCGCGCCGTCGAGTTCATCGATCCGGCCATCCAGATCGTGCTGTGCGCCGGCGAATCCGATACGCCGTCGCTTCAGGCGGAACTGGAAAGCATGGTGGACGACCTGCGCGCCCGGCGTCCCGGCGTCGTCTGGATACCGGAGATGGTCAGCCGGCGCACCACCGTCGCGCTGTACTCCCATGCCGCGGTGTTCTGCTGCCCCTCGATTTACGAGCCGTTCGGGATCATCAACCTGGAAGCCATGGCCTGCGGCACGCCGGTGGTCGCAACCGCCGTCGGCGGCATTCCCGAGGTGGTCGCCGATGGCGAAACGGGCTTTCTGGTGGAGGCAGGGTTGTCTTCGTCGCCGCCCCACGACCCGGCCGATCCGGAAGGCCTGGCCGCCGGGCTCGCCGCCGCGATCAATCGGTTGGGCCGCGACACCGAACTGTGTCATCGGATGGGCGAAGCCGGGCGGCGCCGGGTGTTGGCGCAGTTCGGATGGGACAAAATCGCTCAGCAAACGTTAGATCTGTATCGGTCGCTGGTGCCGAGGCCAACCAACTGAGGGTCGACGGCACGCCATGCGCCGACGCCGCATCGGACCGGCAGGGGCGACGTTCAGGGGAATGATCCAGAGGGGAGGACCGCAATGAGTACGACACCCGCGGAGGGGCTTCGCATCTACAACCTGTTTCCGCTTCTGGCCGGTTCCATCGATGAGTGGCAGAAGCACCTCGACCGCATCCAGGGCATGGGGTTCAACACCGTGTTCGTAAACCCCTTTCATGCCGTGGGGGAATCGGGAAGCCTCTATGCCGTCAAGGACTATTATCGGCTCAACCCCGTCTTTCGCGGCAAGTCGCGGCGCTCCACCGACGATCTGATCAAGCGCTTCGTCAAGGCCTGTGACGAGCGCAACCTGATGGTGATGATGGACCTGGTCATCAATCATACCGCCATCGACTCGCCGATGACCGAGCATCACGCCAACTGGTTCGTGCGCAACCCCGACGGCTCAGTGGCCAATCCCTATGCCATCGACCCGGCCGACACGTCGAAGAAGACGGTCTGGTATGACCTCGCGGAGATCGACTTCCGCGATCGTCCCGAACGTCAGGAGATCATCGACTACTTCGTCAAGGTCGTCCGGTACTATGCCGGCCTCGGTGTGCGCGGCTTCCGCTGCGATGCGGCCTACAAGGTGCCGAACGCGGTGTGGCGGACGCTGTTCGAGGCGATCCGCAAGGATTTCGACGACACCGTATTCATGGCCGAAAGCCTGGGCGCCCTGCTGGAACAGGTGGAGCAGCTTCGGTCGGCCGGGTTCGATTGCCTGATGAACAGCGCCAAGTGGTGGGACTTCCGGTCCGACTGGCTGCTGGAACAATACGAGAAGTTCCGCTCCATCGCCCCCTCGGTCTCCTTCCCGGAGACTCATGACACCGAACGCCTCGCCACCGAACTGGCCCAGCACGGGCTCAACGATCCCAAGGTGGTGGAGCGGGCGTACCGTCAGACCTACGTCTTTGCGGCCGCCTTCTCCACGGGGGTGATGATGCCGATGGGCTACGAATACGGCTTCCGGAAGAAGCTGCATGTCGTCAAGACGACTCCCGACGACTGGGAGACCCCGGCGTTCGACCTGACCGACTTCATCGCCGAGGTGAATGCGATGAAGGCATCGGTGCCGGTGCTGAACGAGGAAGGTCCCCAGCGTCATGTCCGGCTGGATGGCGACCGGGCGGTCTGCTTGGTCCGGCGCAGCGACACCGGCGGCGACTGGGCGGTGACCCTGATCAACCCCGACCGGTGGAATGGCGTTACCGTGCACCTCCATGGGCTCGACGGCGATATCCACGGCGGACGCGAACTCACTCCGGGACACAAGGGTGAGCCGATTCCGTCCGGTAAGGAGGTGACATTGGCGCCGGGAGAGGTAAGAGTGTTCGCACGCTGACGCGCCTCGGGACGGCGCGCGCCTGACAACGAAACCGGGAGGGGCTGATGACGGTAAAGGATTCTGGAAAGGGCAATCCGGGACCGGCTGATCCAACGAAGTCCGATCCTGGGACGCAAGGTCCGTCGGCGTCGGACGCCGGCGCCAAGAAGCCGGGTGGTGATGCGCCGACGGCGGCCACGACGGCTGCGAAGGGCCCGGCGGCTCCCGCGCCCCGCCAGGCGGGTGCTCCGGGCGTTCCCCCGTCCCCGCAAGGGCCGACCGTTGCCGCCAAGCCCGACGCCCCTTCGGCAGTGGAGAAGGCGCCGCCGTCGACACAGGCGGCCACCGATCCTGCGACGCCCCCGAAGCCGTCCGTCGCCGGGACGGCGATGCCACCCAAGGACGAAGCCGCATCACCCCCGGCGACGCCCTCGCAGCCGGCTGCCGATGACGATGCGGCACCCCACCGGCACCACAAGGACGAATCGGCGCGGGGCCGCGCCCATCGGTTGTTCCTGCCGCTGGCCGAAAAGGCGCGCAGCCGTTCGATCGTCATCCAGAACGTCCAGCCCCAGGTCAACTGTGGCCGCTATCCCGTGAAGCGGGAGGTGGGCGACACCCTGCACGTCACCGCGGAGATCTTTCGCGAAGGCCATGACAAGCTCTCGGCCGTGATCCTCTACCGCCGGATCAGCGAGAGCCAGTGGCGCGAGTCGCCGATGCGGGAGGTCAATTTCGGCCTCGCCGAATGGGCCGGCAGCATCGCTCTATACGAGAACGCCCGCTATCTGTTCACCGTCGAGGCGTGGACGGATCTGTTCGCCTCCTGGTGCGATGAGGTCGAAAAGAAGCTGGGTGCCGGTCAGAACGTGCACCTGGAACTGGTGGAAGGGCGCGAACTGGTGGAGGAGGCGGCCGCCCGGGCGCAAGGCGACGATGCCAAGCGGCTGCAGGCGGTCCTGGACGCGTTCAAGGCCCTGGATGATGGGGCGCGGGCATCCCTGCTGCTGGGCCAGGACGTTCGGGCGATGATGGCGCGCTGGCCCGACCGGTCGACCGCCATCCGCTATGACAAGGAACTGGAGGTGATGGTCGACCGCCTTCAGGCCCGCTACGCCGCCTGGTACGAGATGTTCCCCCGCTCCCAGGGTCAGATACCGGGCCGCAGCGCCACCTTTGCCGACTGCGAGGCCCGGCTGCCCGAAGTGCGGCGGATGGGCTTTGATGTGGTCTACTTCGTGCCGATCCATCCCATCGGCCGCACCTTCCGTAAGGGGCGCAACAACACCCTCAATGCCGGGCCGGACGATCCGGGTAGCCCGTACGCCATCGGGGGGCCGGAAGGGGGGCACACGGCGATCCATCCCGAGCTCGGCACCTTGGAGGACTTCCGCCGGTTCGTGGCCGCCTGCCATGCCCAGGGGATGGAAGTGGCGTTGGATTTCGCCGTGCAATGCTCCCCGGACCATCCTTGGATCAAGGACCATCCTGAGTGGTTCCTGTTCCGTGCCGACGGCTCCATCAAGTATGCCGAAAATCCTCCAAAGAAATACCAGGACATCGTCAACGTCGACTTTTACTGCACTGACTGGCAGTCGCTTTGGGAAGAGTTGTTGTTTGTAGTCAACTTTTGGGTCGACCAAGGGGTGAAGATCTTCCGGGTCGACAACCCCCATACCAAGCCGGTGCCATTCTGGGAGTGGTTGATCCGAGAGGTACAGGAAAAACATCCGGACGTGATTTTCCTGGCCGAGGCTTTCACCCGCCCGCCGATGCTGAAGATGATGGCCAAGATCGGCTTCGGCCAGTCGTACACATATTTCACTTGGCGGCACGGCAAGCAGGAACTCACCGAATATCTGACCGAGTTGACTCAGACCGATGTCAAAGAGTACCTGCGGCCGAACTTCTTTACCAATACGCCGGATATCAACCCGCCCTATCTGCAGACCGGCGGACGGCCGGCGCACCAGATTCGCCTGGTGCTGGCGGCGACGCTGTCCAGCGTCTATGGCATGTACAACGGCTTCGAGCTGTGCGAAGCGACCCCGATCCCGGGCAAGGAAGAGTATCTGAATTCCGAAAAGTATGAATACAAGGTCTGGGATTGGGATCAGCCGGGGAACATCAAGGACTACATTACGCGCATCAACCAGATCCGCCGCGACAACCCGGCCCTGCATGAGCTCGATAACCTTCGATTCTATCCGTCGACCAGTGACAATATACTCTTCTACGGGAAGATGACCCCGGATCGCCGGAACATGCTGTTTATCGCGGTCAATCTCGATCCGTTTGTCGCGAATGACGGCTTCGTAAGCTTTCCCCTGGAAGAGATGGGGCTGGGGCCGCGGGACCGATTCATTGCCGAGGAGCTGTTTTCATTCCGGCGTCTGGAATGGCAAGGCGCCAAGCACTGGATCCGGTTGGACCCGTACGTGAACCCATGCGAAATTTTCCGCATCACGCGGATTGGGGATGTCGGTTGGTAAAATGATCAAGAAACCACAGGGAGAGTACCATGGCAGAGGGAGACGTGCTCTGGTATAAGGATGCCATAGTCTATCAACTTCACGTCAAGGCATTTTTTGACACGACCGGTGACGGTATCGGTGACTTCGCCGGATTGACGAAGAAGCTCGATTACCTGAGTGACCTCGGGGTCACTGCGGTCTGGCTCCTGCCGTTCTATCCGTCGCCGCTTCGGGACGACGGTTACGACATCGCCGATTACCGCAACATCCATCCCGATTACGGCACGATGCGGGACTTCCGCAATTTCGTGCGGGAGGCCCATCGGCGCGGCCTCAAGGTGATCACCGAACTGGTGATCAATCACACCTCCGACCAGCATCCCTGGTTCCAGCGCGCCCGCCAAGCCAAGGCTGGATCTCGCGTGCGTGATTACTACGTGTGGAGCGATACCGATCAGAAATACAAAGAAACCCGGATCATCTTCTGTGATACCGAGGTGTCCAACTGGGCATGGGACCCGATCGCCCAGGCCTATTACTGGCACCGTTTTTTCTCGCATCAGCCGGACCTGAACTTCGACAATCCGCGTGTCTTCCAGGAAGTGATCAGCGTCATGAAGTTCTGGCTGGATGCCGGGGTCGATGGATTGCGACTGGACGCCGTGCCGTACCTGTGCGAGCGGGAGGGCACCAGCAACGAGAACCTGCCCGCAACCCACGATGTGATCCGGCGCCTGCGCGCCTGGCTGGACGCCAACTATCCCGACCGCATGTTCCTGGCCGAGGCCAATCAGTGGCCGGAGGATGTCCGCCCGTACTTCGGCGACGGCGACGAATGCCATATGGCATTCCATTTCCCGTTGATGCCGCGCATCTACATGGCGCTGGCGCGGGAAGATCGCTACCCGATCACGGATATCATGCGCCAGACGCCGGATATCCCGGATACCTGCCAGTGGGCGATCTTCCTGCGCAATCACGACGAATTGACGCTGGAGATGGTCACCGACCGGGAGCGCGATTACCTGTGGGAGTTCTATGCCACCGATCCGCGCGCCCGCATCAACCTCGGCATCCGCCGCCGCCTGGCACCGCTGTTGGAGCGGGACAGCAGCAAGATCCAGCTCTTGAACAGCCTGCTGATGTCGATGCCGGGTACGCCGATCGTCTATTATGGCGACGAGATCGGCATGGGCGACAACATCTTCCTCGGCGACCGCAATGGGGTGCGCACGCCGATGCAGTGGTCGCCGGACCGCAACGCCGGGTTTTCGACGGCTGATCCTGAGCGCCTCTATCTGCCGCCGATCATGGATGCCATTTACGGCTACTATTCAGTCAACGTGGAAGCGCAACTCCGGCGGTCGACATCCCAGCTCAACTGGATGAAGCGTCTGATCGCCGTACGCAAGGGGCACCAGTCGTTCGGCCGCGGCGCTCTCACATTCCTTTATCCCGGCAACCGCAAGGTGCTGGCCTACCTCCGCTCCTACGACAGCGAGACCATCCTCTGCGTTGCCAACATGTCGCGGTCACCGCAGGCGGCCGAACTTGACCTGTCCGGCCACAAGGGCCGGGTTCCGGTGGAGTTGCTGGGGCGAAGCGCGTTCCCGCCGATCGGCGACCTGCCGTACTTCATCGTACTGCCGGGACACGGCTTCTACTGGTTCCTGCTGGCCGATGAGGCGGAGGCACCCAAGTGGCACGATGTCTATGAGAGTTCGCTGCCGGATCTGCAGACCCTGGTCATGCCCCACGGGTGGCAGAGCCTGCTCGCCGGCCAGAATCTGGACATCCTGTGCCGGCGGATCCTGCCGGAATACATGCCGGGGCGCCGCTGGTTCGGGGCGAAAGGCCAGACTCTGCAGAACGTGACGCTTGCCGATGAGACGGTGGTGCCGGACGGCCGGTTCGGCTTCCTGATGACGCTGTTCGACGTGGCATTCCAGGATGGTAGCAGCCAGAGCTATCATGTCCCGCTGGCGACGGCCTGGGAGACCGGGACGGATGATCCGCTGAACCGGCTTCAGTCGTTCACCCTGGCACGGGTCCGCACCGGCAACCGTGTCGGCGTGCTCTACGACGGGCTCGCCGATGCGCCCTTCACGGCGGCGGTGCTGCGCGCCATCCGCAACGGCACCGAGATCGGTACGGCCTCGGGGGGGCGGATTGCATTCCGTCCGACCAACGCCTTCGCCGCGGTCGACATTCCGGAGGACGTGCTCATCGACCGGCTGGGCGGTGAGCAGAGCAACACGTCCATGCGCATCGGCGAGCAGGGGATCCTCAAGGTCTACCGCCGCATCCAGCCGGGGGTGCATCCGGAAATCGAAATGGGACGGTTTCTCACCGATGTCGCCGGCTATGCCAACGCCCCGGCGACGCTGGCGAGCGTGGAACTGACCGCCGAGGACGGTACGCCGACGGCGCTCGCCATCATGCATGCCTTTCTCCGCAACCAGGGCGATGGCTGGGAGTTCACCCGCGACTACCTCAATCGCTTCCTGCAGGACATCGAGGTCATCCCGGACGAGCAGCGCGTCGCCGAGGAAGAGGCCCAGCATGCCCTGTATCGAACCTTGGCGACGACCCTGGGCACCAGGATCGGCGAACTGCACCTGGCGCTGGCGGTGGACACCGATGATCCCGCCTTTCGCACCGAACCCGCCGACGAGCACGATTTCCAGGCGTGGGGCGATCTCGTTCGCGAACAGGCGGACAAGGCGAAAAAGGCCCTGGAGCGGTCGCGCGCCGGAACCTTGCCGGAGCCGGTTCTTGCCCAGGTCGAAGCGCTCCTCGAGCGCTGGGCCGACGTCGAAGCCGCCATTGCCCGGTTGCAGCCGACGGACCTCGACGTGCACAAATCGCGGTTCCACGGAGACCTTCACTTGGGGCAGGTCGTGGTGGTGCGGGAGGACTTTTACGTCCTGGACTTCGAAGGGGAGCCGGTCCGCCCGCTGGCCGAGCGGCGGGCCAAGCATTCACCGATGCGGGACGTTGCCGGGATGATCCGTTCTTTCGATTATGCCGGCTGGTCGGTGGTGCTTGATCGCTCTCTTGCCGCGCCGGTGAGTGAAGACCTGGAACAGGCGGTCGCCCGCTGGCAGGCGATGGCCGACGCGAGGTTCCTCGACGCCTATCGGGCGACCGTGGCCGGATGCCGGACAATCCCGGCCGACGATGGTGATTTTCAGCAACTCCTCGACCTGTTCCAGTTGGAGAAAGCCTTGTACGAGGTCTGTTACGAGGCAGCCAACCGGCCGGACTGGTTGAAAATTCCTCTGCACGGCGTGCTTCGGCTGATCGAGCCGCCGGCCGAGGTCTGAGACGGAGCCGGATCGTTCCCGGAGCAATCCCCTTCTGGTGCCGGGGCGTCGATACCCTTAAAGTGTCGATCCGCGGACGCCGTGACCCGGCGGGGCGGAGTTCGCGGAGCGAAGCGACGTCCCGATCGGGATCGGCTCGGGTAGTATAGGAAGTAGCACCTATGGCCATTCCGCAACTGACCCAGAACGTCGATCGGATCGTCTCGGCCCGGCATCCGGATCCGTTTTCGTTCCTTGGGCCGCATCTCGCGGAAAAGGGCCAGGGACTGGTGATCCGGGCGTTTCTTCCGCTGGCGCAGCGGGTTCATGTGGTCGACCTGCGCAACGGCAAGGTCATCGCCGAGCTGCCCAAGCTCCATGAAGCGGGCCTGTTCGCCGGACCGGTGAGCCGGTCGCAGCAGCGTTTCCCCTACCGCTTTCGCATCGAAACCGCGGCGGGCGAGCAGGAAGTGGAAGACCCGTACCGGTTTCCCCCGTTTCTCGGCGAACTCGACGTCTACCTGATCGCCGAAGGCAAGCACCTCCGCCTGGACGAAAAGCTCGGCGCCCACATCATGACCATGGACGGCGTTGCCGGCGTCGGCTTCGCGGTCTGGGCGCCCGGGGCCGGGCGGGTCAGCGTCGTGGGCGACTTCAACAACTGGGACGAGCGGCGCCACCCCATGCGCTTCAGGGTCGAATGCGGGGTGTGGGAGCTGTTCGTGCCCGGCGTGCAGGAAGGCACCCTGTACAAGTACTCGGTCATGACCAAGAAGGGTGACCTGCTGCCGCTCAAGCTCGATCCCTTCGCGTTTTTCTGCGAGCAGGCGCCGGGAACCGCCGGTATCGTCACCGATATCGAGCGCTTCCGCTGGCACGACAACAAGTGGATGAAGCAGCGGGGTGCGGCCATCGACCGCGATGCGCCGGTGTCGATCTACGAGGTGCATCTGGGCTCGTGGCGGCGCAACGTGGATGCCGGCAACAGCTACCTCACCTATCCCGAGCTGGCCGAGACCCTGATCCCCTACGTCAAGGACATGGGTTTCACTCACATCGAGCTGCTGCCGATCAGCGAACACCCGTTCGACGGGTCATGGGGCTATCAGCCGATCGGCCTGTTCGCACCCACCAGCCGCTTCGGCCGCCCGGATGAGTTCCGTGATTTCGTCGATCGGTGCCATCTCGCCGGCATCGGCGTGATCGCCGACTGGGTGCCGGGGCATTTCCCGACGGATGCCCACGGCCTTGGCAACTTCGACGGGACGAACCTGTACGAGCATGCCGATCCCCGCCAGGGCCGGCACAAGGACTGGGGCACCCTGATCTACAACTACGGCCGTTACGAGGTGGCCGATTACTTGTTGAACAACGCGCTGTTCTGGCTGGAAGAGTACCACATCGACGCACTCCGGGTGGATGCTGTCGCCTCGATGCTCTACCTGGATTACAGCCGGCCCGCCGGTGAGTGGGTCCCCAACGCCTACGGCGGCAACGAGAACCTGGAGGCGATCGGGTTCCTCCGGCGGATGAACGAGGTGCTGTACGAACACCAGCCCGATACCGCCACGATTGCCGAGGAATCCACCTCCTGGCCGATGGTCTCCCGCCCCACCTACCTTGGTGGCCTCGGGTTCGGCTACAAGTGGAACATGGGGTGGATGAACGATACCCTGGCCTACATGAGCCGGGATCCGGTGTTCCGCAAGTACGTGCATGACCGCCTGACCTTCGCAATCCTCTATGCATTCAGCGAGAACTTCGTGCTGCCGCTGTCCCATGATGAGGTGGTGCACGGCAAGGGATCGCTGATCCGCAAAATGCCCGGTGACCGCTGGCAACGCTTCGCAAATCTGCGCGTCTACTACGCTTACATGTTCACCCACCCCGGCAAGAAGCTGTTGTTCATGGGCTGCGAATTCGCTCAGGAGCGGGAGTGGGACCACAACTCCAGCCTGGACTGGCACCTGCTGGATGATCCCAGCCACCAGGGCATGCAACGGTTGGTGCGCGATCTCAACACCCTCTACCGCGGCGAGCGCGCCCTGCATGAGCACGATTGCGAACCGGACGGGTTCGAATGGATCGACTGCACCGACGTCGAGTCCAGCGTGATCTCGTACCTGCGCAAGGGCAAGGATCCCGCCGATTTCGCCGTCGTGGTCTGCAACTTCACCCCGGTGATCCGGCAGAGCTATCGGATCGGCGTGCCGCGCGCTGGACGGTATCTGGAACGCCTCAACACGGATTCCGCCCTCTACGGCGGCAGCGACGTCGGCAACGCCGGTGCGGTGATGACCAAGCCCATCGCCTGCCACGGCCGCGAGCATTCCATCGATCTGGTGCTGCCGCCGCTGGCGGCAGTGATTCTGCTGCCGGAATAGCCTGGGAGCGACGAGTCACGCTCCTCCGTCGGGGAGTGCATCCGACGCCAACTCTGTTCCGAGGGAAGCCAACCGCGGCCTGATCTCGCGAGCTTGGCACGCCCCGTCACGCAAACAAATGGGAGCCTTGGTGATGCGCGTATGGCCCGGAAAGCCCTATCCGCTGGGCGCCACCTGGGATGGCCACGGCGTCAACTTCGCCTTGTTCTCGGAGAACGCCGAGAAGGTCGAGCTCTGCCTGTTCGACCGCAACGGCCGGCGGGAAATCCATCGTATCCGCCTGCCGGAGTACACGGACGAGGTCTGGCACACCTACCTGCCCGATGCCAAGCCGGGCCAGCTCTACGGCTACCGCGTCCATGGGCCTTACGACCCGGCCCACGGCCATCGGTTCAATGCCAACAAGCTGCTGCTCGACCCTTATGCCAAGGCGATCGTCGGGGACCTGGTCTGGCACGATGCCCACTTCGGCTACCGGGTCGGCGGCAAGCAGGCCGATCTCGGCTTCGACCGCCGCAACAATGCCCGCTGGATGCCGAAGTGCCGGGTGGTCGACCCGGCGGCGTTCGACTGGTCGGGGGACACCCCGCCGCGCACCGAATGGCACCAAAGCATCATCTATGAGATGCATCCCCGCGGCTTCACCATGCGCCACCCGGCGGTGCCGGAGAAACACCGCGGCACCTTTGCCGGTCTCGCCGTGCCCGCGGTGGTCGACTACATCAAAAGTCTCGGGATCACCGCGATCGAGTTGCTTCCGGTACACACCTTCCTGCAGGACCGCCACTTGGTGGACCAGGGACTTGCCAACTACTGGGGCTACAATACGCTCGGCTACTTTGCTCCCCATCCGACTTATCTCTCCAACGGCGGCCTCGACGAATTCAAATCGTTTGTCCGAACCATGCATGATGCCGGCATCGAGGTGCTCTTGGATGTGGTCTATAACCACACGGCCGAGGGCAACCACATGGGGCCGACCCTGTCGTTCCGGGGCATCGACAACGCATCCTATTACCACCTCGTGCCCGACAACCGGCGTTATTACATGGACTTCACCGGATGCGGCAACGCCTTTGACCTGCGCCACCCGCGGGTTCTTCAATTGGTGATGGATTCCCTGCGCTACTGGGTCGAGGAAATGCACGTGGACGGGTTCCGCTTCGACTTGGCGACCACCCTCGCCCGGGAGGAGGACGGCCACTTCGACAACCATAGCGGCTTCCTCGATGCCTGCCGGCAGGACCCGGTGCTGACGCGTGTCAAGCTGATCGCGGAGCCGTGGGACGTCGGCGACGGCGGCTACCGCCTCGGCGGCTTCCCGGCCGGCTGGGCCGAATGGAACGACCGCTACCGCGATACCGTGCGCCGGTTCTGGAAGGGCGACGGCGGCTTAATGGGCGACCTCGCCACCCGCATCACCGGCTCCAGCGACCTGTTCGATACCCACGGCCGCCGGCCGTGGGCCTCCGTGAACTTCATTACCGCCCACGACGGCTTCACGCTGGCCGACTTGGTCGCCTACAACGACAAGCACAACGAGGCCAACGGCGAGGACAACCGCGACGGCACCGACAGCAACGAAAGCTGGAACTGCGGCGTCGAGGGGCCGACCGATGACCCTGAGGTGCTCAAGCTGCGCGACCGCCAGCGCCGCAACATGCTGGCGATGCTGCTGCTGTCCCAGGGCTTGCCGATGATCCTGGCTGGCGACGAGTTCGGGCAGACCCAGGGGGGTAACAACAACCCCTACTGCCAGGACAACGAGATCAGTTGGATCGACTGGGACCAGGTCGAACGCGACGCCGGCTTCCTCCAGTTCACCCGGGACCTGATCCGCCTCTGTTACGAGCACATCGTGTTCCACCGCGACCGCTTCTTCCACCGCCGCTTCATCCCCGGCACCGAAATCCAGGACATCATGTGGCTGAAGCCCGACGGCAGCGAGATGCAGGACGAGGACTGGGATGCCGCCGAAGGCTCGTTCCTCGGCTGTCTGCTGCGGGGCGAAGCCGGCGAATACTTTCTGACGGCGCAGGGCGAGCCGCAGCCGGACCAGACCTTCCTGATCATCCTCAACGCCCACCACAAAGGCCTCGACTGGACCCTCCCGGCGATCGAGGTGGGCAATGGCTGGTCGCTGGTGTTTGACACCAGCAACGACGACGGGTTCGCAGCCAACGGCGATTACGACGACGACAGCGCCTATCCCGTCGAGCCACGCTCGTTCGTGCTGCTGGTCCGTCGCGAGCCGGGCTGAATGTAAGCCGACCAGGGGCTTGTGACCGCACGGCCGCCACCCCTGTCGCGCCCAGTCGGTCAGCGGAACCGGATATCCGTCGGGTCCGCCAGCAGCAGGTACAGGCCCGCCGCCAACGCGGCGCCGATCAGCGGCCCCACCACCGGGACCCAGGCGTAGCCCCAGTCGCTGTCCCGCTTGCCGGGGATCGGCAGCAACGCGTGCATGATCCGCGGCGCCAGGTCACGCGCCGGGTTGATCGCATATCCGGTGGTGCCGCCGAGGCTCAGGCCGATCGCCAGCACCAGCAGGCCCACCGGCAGGGCATCCAAGGCACCCAGCCCGAACACCGACACGGCCAGGAACAGCACCGCAAACACCAGTAAAAACGTTCCGATGATCTCGCACAGCAGGTTGCCGACCGGATCGCGGATCGCCGGGCCGGTGCAGAACACCGCGAGCTTGAGGTCAGCATCCTCCGTCTGCTCGAAATGCTTGCGGTAGAACACCCAGACCAGGCCGGAACCGATTGCCGCTCCGGTGAACTGGGCCACGATGTAGAGCGGCACCCGCGCCCACTCGAACTTGCCGGCGATTGCCAAGCCGACGCTGACCGCCGGGTTGATGTGGGCACCGCTGAACGCCGCCACCGTGAATACGGCGACGAACACCCCCATCGCCCAGCCCCAGGCGATGACGATCCATCCCGAATTGTGGCCCTTGGTGCCGGTCAGGACGACGTTGGCAACCACCCCGCTGCCGAGCAGCATCAGGATGGCGGTCCCGATCACCTCCCCGAGAAACGGCGTCATGTCGACGTTTCCTCCCTGTCTTGACTTTGTTCTTGGTTGACGAGGGTTCTTGGTTGACCAGGGGAGGGGCCGGACGGCCCCCCTTGACGGGCATGGTCACAAGGCGCGCGCCAGCATCTCCTTTGGTTGCGGTTCGTCCCTTTGGTGTCGCGAGAAGTACTCGTCCATGCGCGCCTCGGCGGCGTTACCGAACAGGATCCGGCAGGCCTCCAGCAGGCCGGGTGAGGAGCGGATCTCGTCCTCCCGAACCACCAGTGAGATCTTGGAGCGGCGGCGGAGGAAGTCCTCCAGCTTGACGATCATCTCGTGCTGTGACTTGTGATGCAGCTCGCACCTTGTGTACTCGGTCGCCTTGATCAGCACCTCCGCCTGGCTGGGGTCCTCGCGGATGTGCTCCAGCAGATCGAACGCCTCCATTCCGTAACGCCGCCAGTAGCGGCTGCTGAGCTTCTCGGTGGAGGTGGGGTCGGTGTAGCCGTCCAGGTTCATCAGCCGGGCACGGTGCTCGAACTCCTGCCGGAGCGCGTGGGGCGGCTCGCCATACCACTTATGGGCGGGGTAGGGGATCGGGATGCCCATGTGCCCGACCACGTCGGAAACCTCGTCGCCGACGTTGACGCAGTCGGTGAGCTTGCCGCCGAAAATGCTGATGTGCCTTTCGGGATGGTTGATGTCGACGGAGTGCTTGCGGGACAGTTGCAGGAAATCCCGGTCTTCGCCGCCGCTGCCGCCCTTCACGGCGAGGGGGCGTACGCCCCAGCGCTCGGCGATGATGTCTTCCTTGCCGAGCGGCTTGGCCAGCTTCAGGCGCTTGTTGATGTTGTCGAGGATGAACTCCCGGTCCTCGTCGGTGACGTGGGTGAACGGGGAGTCCACCCGGGTGTCGGTGGTGCCGATGCAGGTGCGCGCCCCCATGGGGATGACGAAGAACAGCCGTCCGTCCGAGGCGAAGAACGCCAGCACCCGGCGGTTGGGGGTGAGACGATGGACGATAAGGTGCACGCCCTTGGACAGCGCGTGGCGATGCTCGGTCTTTTGCCCGGTGAGGGCATTGTGCTGGTCGACGAAGGGGCCGCAGGCATTGACCAGCACCTGGGACCGGATCTCGAATTCCTGGCCGTCGATCACGTCGCGGGCGCGGGTGACCCACATGCCTTGATCATCCCGGGATGATCCCTGGGATTCGACGTAGTTGGCGGCGATACAGCCATTATTGAGGGCCGATCGCACGAAGCCGAACACGAACCGCGAGTCGTTGTCGAACAGGTAGGCGTCGGAATACTCGAACCCGCCGTTGCTGGTGCTGACGTCGACGATCGGCTCCTCCCGGGCTATCTGTTCCTTTGAGAGAAGGCGGGGCGTCCGGGTGAAACCGTTGCCGATCAGCCAGTAAAGCCAAGTCCCTGCCCACAACTTCAGGCGGCTGTGGCGGAATCCCTGCGGGATGTTGGTGAAGAAGCGGATCTCCTGGACGATCGACGGGAAGTTGCGGATCAGGTGGTTGCGCGACAGGCACAGCTTCCGCACCAGGGCGAAGTCGAACGTCTCCATGTACTTGATGCCGCCCCAGGCGAGGTTGGAGGATTCCTGGCTGGTGAACCCGGCCCAGTCGCCGCGGTCGATCAGGGCGGTGCGGACCCCCTTGCCGGAGAGGGCGGCGGCCGAGACCGCACCGTTGATGCCGCCGCCGATGACGAGGACATCGTAATCGACCCGGCCCAGCTTGCTGATGTTGCTCTGCCTCAGTTGCATGATTGCGATCTCCGCATCCGGCGCCTGCGACGGGCCTCAGAGCCCGCCGCTGCCGTTGTCCCGGGCCCAGTCCTTGGCCCGATCCACCGCCCGGTGCCATTGGCCGAACAGGTGGTTGCGCTGGTTGTCCAGCATCTTGGGGGCGTAGCGCCGGGACAGCTTCCAGTTGGCGTCGATCTCCTCCCGGCTGGACCAGTATCCGGTGGCGAGACCGGCCAGGTACGCCGCCCCCAGGGCGGTGGTCTCCGCCACCTCCGGTACTTCCACCGGCACGCCCAGGATGTCGGACTGGAACCGCATCAGGAAGCGGTTGGCCGAGGCCCCTCCGTCGGCGCGCAGTTCCTTGAGCGGGATGCCTGAATCGCGGTGCATCGCCTCCACCACGTCGCGGGTCTGGTAGCACATGCTCTCCAGCACGGCACGGGCGATGTGCGCCCGGGTGGTGCCGCGGGTAACCCCGATCAGCAGGCCGCGCGCATAAGGGTCCCAGTGCGGCGCGCCGAGCCCCACCAGCGCTGGAACGAAATAGACCCCATCGTTGCCGCTCAGGCTCTCCGCCAGCGCTTCCGTCTCCGCTGCCGACTTGATGATGCCGAGCCCGTCCCTGAGCCACTGCACCGCCGCACCGGTGATGAAGATCGCTCCCTCCATCGCGTACTCCACCGGCTCCTCGCCGATTCCCCAGGCGATGGTGGTCAGCAGTTTCTCCTTGCTGGTGACCGCCTCGGTGCCGGTGTTCATCAGCACGAACGAGCCGGTGCCGTAGGTGTTCTTGGCCCGGCCCTCGCCGTAACACGCTTGGCCGAACAACGCCGCCTGCTGGTCGCCGGCGATGCCGCTCACCGGGATGCCGTGGGTGCCGAAGAACAGGTCGGGGTCAGTGTGCCCATACACCCAGGAGGACGGCCGCACCTCCGGGAGAATGGCCCGGGGAATGTCGAACAGCTCCAGCAGGTCGTCGTCCCAGGCGAGGTCATGGATGTTGTAGAGCAGGGTGCGCGACGCGTTGGAGTAGTCGGTGACGTGCACCTTGCCGCCCGTGAGGTGCCACACCAGCCAGGAATCGATGGTACCGAAGGCGATCTGCCCGGCCTTGGCGCGGCCGCGCAGTCCGGGCACGTTGTCCAGCAGCCACTTCACCTTGGTGCCGGAGAAGTAGGGGTCGATCACCAGCCCGGTCTTGGCCCGGACCATCTCTTCCAGGCCGCGCTCCTTGATCTGGTCGCAGTACGCGGCGGTGCGGCGGTCCTGCCAGACGATGGCGTTGGCCACCGGTTTGCCGGTGCTGCGGTCCCACAGCACCGTGGTCTCCCGCTGGTTGGTGATGCCGATGGCGGTGAGTTGGCTGCCCTTGATGCCCGAAGCTTCCAGCGCACTGACGATCACGCCGAGGCTGACGTTCCAGATCTCGGCGGCATCGTGCTCGACCCAGCCGGGCTTGGGGTAGTGTTGCTTGAACTCCGAATAGGCGCGGCCTTTGATATTGGCGTTTCGGTCAAAAATCAACACCGTGGACCCGGTGGTTCCTTGATCGATCGAAAGCACATACTCATCAGCCATGAACAGTCCCTCCCTGTTCCGGCGGCTCTCTGTTGGCAATTGGCCGCCTGATTGATTGGCTTGCCGTGCATTCGCACTGTCTGTTCTCACTTCGCCGAGAGCCGATGACGCTCCCTTTTCCTGCCTTGCTCCAAAGGTTATTATAGACCAAACACGCCCCGCGAAGTAAGTCGCAATCGCGCGGTTTGCAACCACGAAGGCCCGGGGATGCCAAGCCATCGGGTCACGATTGAGGGAGGACGCCGATGACCGACCCTGCCGACAGCCGCCAGGGGCATGGGTTCGACCGTCGCGACGTGCTCAAGGGGGCTGCTGCCACCGGTCTGGCCACCGGCTTCGCAGCCGGTCTGCCGATGGAAGCTCTCGCCCAGAGTGATGCCGCCCGCCGGGCCGCGGCGCGGCGCTGGGTGGTGGTGGAGTTCCAGCCCTCCACCCTCTCCGAAGACGCGCAGATGGCGGAGATGGAATTCTTCATCCGCGCTGCCGAGCCGTTCCGGGGACAGCAGTTCTACGTGGTGTCCGAGACTCTCGCCACCCACGAGTACGAGGCGCGGATGCTCGCCCGTGCGTTCCGGGAGATCACCGACGTCTCCGTCATCCACGATGTGATCCGCGAGGGCGAACTGGTGCAGCGGCTGCAGACGCAGATGCGCACCGGCCGCAACTTCTATGACGCCTACGTCAACGACAGCGACCTGATCGGCACCCACTGGCGTTACAGCAAGACCACCCCGATCAGCGACTGGATCGCGGGCGACGGCGCCGCCTTCACCCTACCCACCCTGGAGCTGGAGGACTTCATCGGCCTCGGCTTCACCACCGCGCCGGACGGCAAGGTCTACCAGCTGCCTGATCAGCAGTTCGCCAACCTGTACTGGTTCCGCTACGACTGGTTCCAGCGGGAGGACCTGCGCGAGCAGTTCCGCAACCGCCTTGGCTACGAACTCGGCGTGCCGCTGAACTGGAAGGCCTACGAGGACATCGCCGACTTCTTCACCAACCACGTGCGGTCGATCGACGGCCTCCGGGTGTACGGCCACATGGACTACGGCAAGGCCGACCCGTCGCTGGGCTGGCGCTTCACCGATGCCTGGCTGTCCATGGCCGGGATGGGGGACAAGGGCCTGCCCAACGGCTATCCCGTGGACGAATGGGGCATCCGGGTGGAGGACTGTCACCCGGTCGGCTCCACCGTCGCCCGGGGCGGTGCGCTGAACAGCCCCGCGGCCGTGTATGCGCTGCGCAAATACCTGGAGTGGCTGGACAAGTATGCTCCGCCCGACGCCCGCACCATGACCTTCCTGGACGCGGGCCCGGTGCCGGGCCGGGGCAACATCGCCCAGCAGATCTTCTGGTACACCGCCTTCACCGCCGATCTGCTCCGCGACGGTCTGCCAGTGGTGGACGACGACGGCCGGCCGAAGTGGCGGATGGCACCCTCGCCCCACGGCGCCTACTGGGAGCCCGGCATGAAGCTCGGCTACCAGGACTGCGGCGCCTGGACCCTGCTGGACAGCACCCCGCTGCACCGACGCCAGGCGGCCTGGCTCTATGCCCAGTTCACCACCTGCAAGACCGTCTCCCTCAAGAAGACACTGGTGGGCCTGACCCCGATCCGGCATAGCGACATCGAGTCCGAGGCGATGACCGAGGCGGCACCGCGCCTGGGCGGGCTGGTGGAGTTCTACCGCAGCCCGGCCCGGGTGGCGTGGACCCCCACCGGCACCAACGTCCCCGACTACCCGCACTTGGCGCAGCTCTGGTGGCGCCATATCTCGGGGGCGGTGCACCGCGGCGTCGACCCGCAGACGGTGATGGACAGCCTCGCCATCGCCCAGGACGAGATGATGGGCCGCATCACCGCAGCCGGAGTGCTCACCCGGTGCGAGCCGCGCCTGGCGGAGCCGATCGACCCGGAGATCTGGCTGGCCCGGCCCGGGGCACCCAAGCCGCGCCTGGCCGACGAGGAGGGGCAGGGGCGGACCATCGATTATGACGAACTGATCGGCCGCTGGCGCGACGGCCATGCCATCTGATCGCGCCAAGCCATGACCGGCCGGGAAGACCGCCCTTTCGAGCCCAAGTTCGGCGCCGCCGAGATCGGCGCGCTCGCCCACCTCTATCGGGGCGAAATGTACCGCAGCAAGATCTGGCGCACCCGCCTGGACGCCACCACCAACTGGGCGGTGGTGACGACCGGCATCGCCATGTCGGTGACGTTCGCCACGCCGGACGCCTCGCCTCTGCCGATCGTGCTGGTGAGCCTTCTGGTCTGTGTCTTCCTCCTGTTCGAGGCCCGGCGCTACCGCTTCTTCGATATCTGGCGAGTGCGGATCCGGGTGCTGGAGACCCGGTTCTACGGGCCGATGCTGGAAGGCCGGGGCGTCATTGTGGACGACCGCTGGAACGACATCCTGGCCGACGACTACACCGAGGTCCGCTTCCACATTTCCTTGTGGGAGGCGGTGGGCCGGCGCCTCCGGCGCAACTACAGCTGGATTTTCCTGATCCAGCTGGTGACCTACCTGGGCAAACTGGCAATTCACCCTGAACCGCTCACCACCTGGGATGAGTTGTGGCAGCGCGCCGCCATCGGGCCGCTGCCGGGGGAGGTGGCGCTGGCCATGGGGGCCGCATTCCATCTGTCGTGGATGGCGGTGGCGCTGACCACCCTCAGGGGTCAGCGGGCCATCGGCCGCGCCTACCGGCCCCGCCACGACCCGCTGCCGGCCCTTGCGGAACGGGCGCGCATGGGCGTGGAGGAGTGAACGATGGACCTCGTCTCTAACGATCGTCCGGTCGTACCGGCTTGTCGGTGCCGGCGCGAGCCGCGGCATCGGTTTCCCCCGGCGGCTTTGGGCCGGAGCCGAGGCGGGGTGTGCTCGCCGGTGGCAGGGACTTTTTGTCGGGATGGACGCGAACGCGTCGGCGCAACAGTTTCCCCAAGTGGTGGCGCAGTCGGGCGCCGGCGCGGCGGATCGCCAGCCACAGTTCGGCCGGCGACTGGAACAGCATCAGGCGGGGACGCGACAGCGGGGTCGGCTCCAGGAACAGCCCCACACTGGTGATTCCGGTATCGTCGACGGTTCGCGCCACCACCTCGACCGAGCCGATGCGCAGGCGGTCGCCTATCTCAGGCTTGGGAAACTCCTGTTCGAACAGGTCCTTGAGCGTCAGGTTTTTCTGATCGAGCGAGAGGGGCAGGCCATAGGTCTCGGCGAGGGCCCCGATGGTGACGCTGGGCTTGAGGACGAGATCACCGAAGAACTCCCGGTCATCCTCGGTGATTTCCGGGCTGGGGCTGAACAGTTTGTCCAGCAGCGGCACCTGCGACGGGGTGCTGAACAGGTAGACTTGGTCGCCGACCCTGAGGCCGCGGGCGGTGTGGACCGACAGGACCTTGTCGCCGCGCACGATCAGCGAGGGCCGGGCCCAGCGCGGTAATCGCCGGCCGCGGATGACGGGGCTGTCCTCGGCGATCGTATAGGCCACCAGCTCGTACACCGCCTGGCCCGGCAGCTCGATCTCCATACGGTTGTCGGGACCCGCATGCCGCGGCACGATCAGACCGAGCCACCGCGCCGTCGGCCGGATCGTCCAGCCCTGGATGACCAGTGACATCAGGACGATGAGAAAAACCACATCGAACACCATCGGGGCGATGGCGAGGCCGCCCAAAGCCGGCACGATCGCAAGCAAGATCGACACCGCACCGCGCAAGCCCACCCAGGCGACGAACGTGATCTCGTTGCGACTGAAGCGGAACGGCAGCAGGCACAGCCAGATGGCCACCGGCCGGGCGATGAAGATCAGCACCGCACCCAGGATGGCTGCCGGGCCCAGCACCGCCGGAAACTGGGTCGGGGTCGCCAGCAGACCCAGGGTCAGGAACATCACGATCTGGGCCAGCCAGGTGATGCCGTCGTGGAAGCGCTTCAGCGTCGTGGTGCCGCGCAGCCGGGAGTTGCCGGCGATCAGGCCGGCGATGTAGACGGCGAGGAAGCCGCTGCCGTCCAGCACGCTGGCAGCACCGAAGATCAACAGCGCCGAGGCCAGCGAAAACACCGCATACAGCCCCGGCTCCATGTCCAGTCGGTTGGAGGCGAACGGGATCAGCAGGCCGCCTGCGATCCCCACCACCGCGCCCACGCCCATCTGCTGCGCGAAGGTGAGGCCGACGTGCCAGGTGACTTCGGTTGCGCCGGCGGCGATCAGCTCCACCAGGGCGACGGTGAGGAAGATCGCCATGGGGTCGTTGCTGCCGGACTCGATCTCCAACGTGGAGCGCACCCGCTCGCGCATAGTGATCCCGCCGGTACGCAACAGGAAGAACACGGCGGCAGCGTCGGTGGACCCCACCACCGCACCGATCAGGAGCGCCTCCAGCCAGTTCAGGTCGAGCAGCCAGCGCGCCGCCATTCCCACCAGGCCTGCGGTGATGATGACACCAAGGGTCGCCGCCGCGATCGCCGGCCAAGCGGCGATGCGATAGCTTCGCATCGGTGTCTCGAACCCGCTTTCGAACAGGATCACCGCCAGCGCCACGCTGCCGATCAGGTATGCGGCCTGGATATCGTCGAAGACGATGCCGAGGCCGTCTTCGCCGGCAAGCAGCCCGAGCCCCAGGAACACCAGAAGCAGCGGCGCACCCAGGCGGAACGCGAGCTGACTCGACAGCACGCAGACGATCAGCAGCGTGGCGCCGATCAGGATGGCGAGCGGGATGAAGTCCATCGTCTGTCCCCAGTCGCTCCCGTGCTGTCGGCCGAGGCAGGCTTGGCGAGGGCCACAGCGGAGTTCATCCACCATGGGCCCTGCACCGCGCCGAACATCCGGGGGGAGGGCGCCGACGTTGCTCGGACTGATGGCCGAAACCGGTCGTCCGGCGGCGCCGATTCCCGCTCCCGGCCCGGGGTAGCCGTTGCCCCGGCCCGCCCAGTCTTCACTGTTGCCGGCAAGCCGCTAAATATCGCAGATTGCTTCCGATCGCCATCCTGCGGTCGCTTCGGCCCAACGAGAGGTCTCCATGAAAGCAGCGTTCGCCCCCCTGAGTGTGCCGGAAACCGGTTCCGTGGCCGTCGCCGTTCTTGACGGCCGGGCATTGTCGCCGTCGGCCCGAGCCATCGATGAGCAACTCGGTGGGACCCTTAGCCGGGCGATAGGCGCGAGCAGGTTTCACGGCCGCAAGGAGCAGACACTGCTGGTGCTGGCGCCGGGCAACAGCCGGCTGGATCGGGTGCTGCTGGTGGGCCTCGGCAAGCCCGCAGAGATCGATGTCCTGAGCTTGCAGAGTGCGGGCGGCCGCATCTACGCCGCGCTCGCCAAGGAAGGCATGGAGGCGGCCCGGGTATTGGTGGACCCCGTCGAGGGGTGCTCCCTGTCGCCGGCCGAGATCGCGGTGGAACTGGCCGAAGGCCTGACGCTCCGGTCCTATCGGTTCGCTAAGTACCTCACCCGGGAGAAGGAGGACGACAAGCCGAGCCTGCGCAACGTGACCTTCGCCTGTGCCGAGCCGGAGCACGCCCAGGCGCGGTTCGAGGTGCGGGAGAAGGTGATCGAGGGGGTGTTTTTCACCCGCGACCTGGTGTCGGAGCCGGGCAACGTGGTTTATCCCGAGACCCTGGCGACGGCGGCCAAGTCCCTGACCAAGCTCGGGGTCAAGGTCGAGGTGCTTGGCGAGGCGCAGATGCGCAAGCTCGGCATGAATGCGCTGCTCGGGGTCGGCCAGGGCAGTGAGCGGGAAGCGCAACTGGTCGTCATGCAATGGAACGGCGCCGGCAAGCCCAGGAAGGGCGAGAAGCCGGCCGACGATGCCGGCCCCCTGGCCTTTGTCGGCAAGGGGGTCACGTTCGATACCGGCGGCATCTCCATCAAGCCGTCCGCGGGAATGGAGGACATGAAGTACGACATGGCCGGGGCCGGCGCGGTGATCGGGCTGATGGCGGCGCTGGCCGGGCGCAAGGCCAAGGTCAATGTGGTGGGGGTCGTCGGCTTGGTGGAAAACATGCCGTCCGGCAAGGCGCAACGGCCGGGTGACATCGTGACGTCCATGTCCGGCCAAACCATCGAGGTGCTCAATACCGACGCGGAAGGGCGCCTCGTCCTCGCCGATGCGCTCTGGTATACCAAGGAGCGGTTCCATCCCCGGTTCCTGATCGACTTGGCGACGCTGACCGGCGCCATCGTGATCTCCCTGGGCCACGAGCGCGCGGGCCTGTTCTCCAACGACGAGGCCTTGGCGTCACGGATCATCGCTGCCGGTGACGGGGTGAACGAACCAGTCTGGCGGATGCCGCTGGGCGAGGGCTACGACAAGCTGATCAAGTCCGATGCCGCGGACATGAAGAATATCGGCAACCGCTACGGCGGCAGCATCACCGCGGCACAGTTCCTGAAGCGGTTCGTGGCGGACACGCCCTGGGCGCACCTTGATATCGCCG
>REES01000109.1 GCA_007694935.1 Rhodospirillales bacterium | reverse complement strand
ACCGGCCCGTAACCCACCTGACAGCAGGCGGAGGCCGGGGCCCCCTGCCCTCGCCCGCACCGTCCCGCCGGCGGTTCTCAGTCGTAAGGCCGTATTTACGCCAAAGCGCAAAATCGTAAATGCGCGAACGCGCCGTTCGCCTTCACCCGCGATGCCGGCCGGTCGAGGTCCTGTCTTGCCATGCTCTCTTCATTGATGATCCCTCAAACTCCTTTGACTGGGCATCCACCCCGGCTTTGATCGAGGTTCCTCATGCTCAAGACCATCCTGCTGGCCGTCGCTCTTGTGGGCGTTCTCGCCAAGCCAGCCACGTCCGACGTGCTGGTCGGGGTTGCTACCGTGATTGATGGCGACACCCTTGAGTTGCATGGCACTCGCATCCGCCTACACGGCATCGATGCGCCCGAGAGTGCCCAACTGTGCATCGACACTCGTGGCGAGCCCTGGCGCTGCGGACAACGCGCCGCTCTCGCCCTCAGCGAGCGTATCGGACGCGCCTCGGTGACCTGCCGACACACCGATACCGATCGATACGAACGGATGATCGCCGTCTGCTACAAGCAGGGCGAGGACCTGAACGGCTGGATGGTCGCCGCGGGTTGGGCCGTCGCCTACCGGCGCTACTCGCACGATTATGTCGGCCTCGAGGATGATGCCCGCGCCGCAAAACGCGGCATCTGGTCGAGTCGCTTCGTCATGCCATGGGACTGGCGCCGCGGCGAACGCATTCAGCCGCGTCCAGTTCAACATGGCCCTGCACCGGGCTGCGACATCAAGGGCAACATCAACGCTCGAGGGGAACGCATCTACCATGTTCCCGGCGGCCGGTGGTACGACCAGACACGCATCGATCCGTCCCAGGGGCAACGTTGGTTCTGCTCGGAGAAGGAAGCCAAGGCTGCCGGCTGGCGGCGCTCGCGCCAGTGACATGACCGGGAACTCTCCCGCGGCCACCAGCGGGCCCGATGCCGGCTTGCTGGTTCAGCGCGCGGCAGGCGATCACGAGCGGATCGCCCTCCCCTCGCCGGCTCGACCCGCTCCTTGCGTCGTGTTTCTGGAAAACCGCAAATGCACAAAAGCGTGCCGATGCCGCGTTTCTACACACCGAACGACCCCGCTCCGCGGGCGATGGCGACGCCACGGTCTTTGGCGGCGATTCCCCCTGTCCCAGCCCTCCGAGCTCACCGGCAGACCAGCTTTCTGCTCCAGCTGCCGATCGTGTCCCGAGCGTTCTCTCATTGCCGCTGTCATTGCCTGGCCGCGCATCATTGTTCGGCCCTTCGCTCCCGTGCATTCTGCAAATACGACGTTCCGTGTTTGCGACGAAACAGAAACACGGAAAAGCGCGAATCAAGCCATGAACAGTGGACCGGCAGATCGGGTCCGGCGCCACCCCGCGGCCACGGCCAGGCGCCCGAAAACGACGCATTTCCCGGGGTTGCCGATCGCCGCAAGCGCACCCGCGTTGACATCCGGAAAATCGTAAATACGCTGACACGACAAATCGTAAACTTGTAGAGGCTGCGCCGCGGATGATCCTCGCGATCCTGAATCAGAAAGGTGGCGTCGGAAAAACCACCCTCGCTGTCCACATCTCCACCGCCTTGGCGCTCCAAGGCGGGCGTGTCCTTCTCGTCGATGCCGATCCACAGGGCAGTGCCCTCGACTGGTCGGCCTGTCGGGAGGCCGATCCGCTGTTCCCGGTGATCGGCCTGCCCAAGAACAACCTGCACAAGGAACTGCCCTCGCACGCTCCTCACTACGACCATATCCTCATCGATGGCCCGCCCCGGGTGAACGAACTCGCACGCTCTGCGATCATGGCCAGTGACGTAGTGCTCATTCCCGTCCAGCCGTCGCCCTACGATGTCTGGGCCGCCAAGGAGATCGTCGATCTCCTGCGCGAGGCCGCCGTTTTTAAGGAAAACCTGAAAAGCAGATTTGCGATTAATCGCAAAATTGTAAACACGGCCATCGGCCGCGACGTGGTCGAAGCGTTGGCGGATTATGCGGTTCCGGTGCTGGGCGCCGCGGTCTGCCAGCGCGTTGCCTTTGCCGAGAGCGCCGCCCAGGGCAGCACGGTCCTCGAGACCGATCCTCAAGGTGTGGCCAGCCGGGAGATCCAGAAGCTCACCCGGGAAATCCTCGCGGTGAACACCATGGAGGTCGCGGCATGACCAAGAAGATTGCCTTTGGCCGCAAGCCCGGGAGTCCGGCTGCGGGTGCGGCCAACCCGGATGAGTGGGTTGCCAACCGTGACGTCGCGGCAATGAAGCGGCTTACCATCGACGTGCCCGCCGATCTTCATGCCCGCATCAAGAGCCAGTGCGCGCTCCGCGGGGTCAAGATGGCCGATGCGATCCGCGAGCTCCTGGAGCAGCAATTTTCCGGGAACACCTGAGCACCAGGCGGCCGCCGGAAGGGCAGGGGGCAGCCTAATGTTGGTTGCGAACCCGTTTTCTCTGCCGTTGCCAAGCCGGTCAGAGCGTGCCTCATCCGCTGCGAAGGCCGAACCTTCCCGGCGGCCGTGCCGCCCGCCGCCCATGCACGCTCCACCCCGGTGTGATGGCGCCTCAAGCGCGAGAAGCGCCGTCGTGGCCACGGCATGGACAAGGCGGCAGTGATGACGGTCCTGCGCCGCATTCAGGCGTTGCCGACCCGGGATGACCGCTCCGCCGATCACACTCTCGGCTATGACGAGCGCGGCCTGCCCCATTGACGGTGCCGCACCGGTGCTGATCGGCACATCGGCCATGCTGGCGATCGTCCTGCTGGAAGAGGAGGCCAGCCGGTTTCTCGATGCCATCGCTGCGGCGGAGGCGCGCCTGATCTCTCCGGCCGTCATGCTCGAGACCTGGATCGTCACCGAAGCTCGGCGCGGTGGCCGCCGGCGATGGGCTTGACGAACTGATCGGCCACCTGCGACTCGAGATCGAGCCGGTGACCGCCCATCATGGCGAGCCCTCCGTGCAAGGCCGTCGTCTGGTCGCCATCGTGGGTTATCATCGTGTCCTGAAGCCAGGAGACCGGACGGCAGGCATGGACGTTAAGGGGTTCAAGGCGTCGTTGCAGCAGGCGGAACCACCGGATGGCCTGAACGCCGCGCTGCAGGCGCTGTGGCACCAGGCCAAGGGCAACTGGGATCGAGCGCACGGGCTCGTCCAGGCCCAGCGTGACGCCGACGGTGCCTGGGTCCACGCCCACCTGCACCGGGCCGCGGGGGAGGCGGGCAACGCCGGCTACTGGTATCGGCATGCCGGCCGGCCGCCGTCGCAAGAGCGCCTCGACGCCGAGTGGGAGCAGATCGCGTCGGCGCTGCTGGCAGTGCGCCGCTGATCACTGCGCCTGGCACCCTGGGCCGGCCCCGTTTGGCTGGCACGGTACGGGCTCGCTGTTGCGCTTGCGCGATCGCCGGAAACGGGAAGGGCAGGGGGCTGACGCTGGGCAGGTCCATGCCGCGCGCGTCGCGTCGGGGCGGATCGGTATGGTCCCGGGACCGGTCCCCGATGCCGATCGGAGACGGAGCCGGCCGGGTCATGCCGGCACCAGCCATTCCTTCAGCTTCGACCATCGGCGCCCGGTGTGGCCGCCCTTCACCGCCATCGCCATCGCCTTCTTCTGGCCGACGATGACCACCAGCCGTTTGCCGCGGGTGACGGCGGTGTACAGGAGGTTGCGCCTCAGCATCGGGTAGTGCTGGGTGGTGAGTGGGATCACAACGGCCGGATATTCGGAGCCCTGGGCCTTGTGCACGGTGGTGGCGTAGGCCAGCATCACCGTGTCCAGCTCGCCGAAGCCGTAGGTCACCGGCCGGCCGTCGAAACCGATGACCATCTCCCCGGCCTCGGGGTCGATGGCGAGAACGATGCCCAGATCGCCGTTGTAGACTTCCTTGTCGTAGTCGTTCTCCACCTGCATCACCTTGTCGCCGACGCCGAAGGTCGTGCCGAAGCGCTGCACCCTAAGCTCTCCCGGCGGGTTCAGTGCCTGCTGCAGCTCGACGTTGAGCGAGCGGGCACCGAGACCGCCCCGGTTCATCGGGCTCAGCACCTGGATGTCGCGCACGGCATCGAGGCCGTAACGGGCCGGAATGCGCTCGCGCACGATCTGAAGGACCCGGGCCATGCCGTCCTCCGGGCCGGCGCACTCGACGACATGGAAATCACTGGCCGGATCGGGCGCCCATTCCGGCATCAGCCCCTGGTTGATGCGGTGGGCGTTGACGATGATCCGGCTCTCGGCCGCTTGGCGGAACACCTCCGTCAGCCGCACCACCGGGACCGCGCCCGAGGCGATGACGTCGGCCAGCACCTGCCCGGGCCCCACACTCGGCAGCTGGTCGACGTCGCCCACCAGGATCAGGGCGGCGTGGTCCGGCACTGCCTTCAGCACGGCGTGCATCAGCGGCACGTCGATCATCGAGCTTTCGTCGAGGACGAGGAGGCCGCATTCCAGGGGATGGTCTTCCCGCCGGCGAAAGCCGCCGTGCATCGGGTCGACCTCAAGCAGCCGGTGAATGGTCCTGGCCTCGCCACCGGTGCTCTCCGACAGCCGCTTGGCCGCCCGCCCGGTGGGCGCGGCCAGCGCCACCCGGACACCCTTGACCGTGAGGATGCGAAGGATGGTGTTGATCAGGGTGGTCTTGCCCACGCCGGGCCCGCCGGTGATCACCACCACCTTGGACCGCAGCACCAGGCGCACGGCATCCCGCTGGCTCTCGGCCAGGGTGATGGCGGCCCGGTGTTCGATCCAGGGGATGGCCTTGTCCGGATCGATTGCCGGCCACGGCAGGGCGCCGCTGGCGAGCCGCAGCAGGCGAGCGGCAATGGCGCGCTCGGCGCGGTGCAGGCCCGCCAGGAAGACGCAGGGCTCGCCATCGACGCTGTCGGCGACCACCTCGCCCTCGCTCAGTTCCAGATCGAGCGCGGTCTCGATGGTCTCCGGGGCGATCTCCAAAAGCGTGACGGCCAGGGTCAGGAGCTGATGGCGGGGCAGGCCGCAATGGCCTTGGTCCATGGCTTCCGCCAGCGCATAGCCGATGCCCGCACGGGCGCGGATCATCGCGGTCTTGTCGATGCCGAGCCGCTCGGCGATCCGGTCGGCACTCTTGAAGCCGATGCCGCGGATGTCCCGGGCCAGCCGGTAGGGGTTCTCGGAGATCAATCGGATGGCGTCGGCGCCGTAGGTCTTGAAGATGCGCACCGCCCGCGAGGTGCTGACCCCGTGGCCGTGCAGGAAGATCATGATCTCGCGGATCGCCTTCTGATCCGACCAGGCGGCGACGATGCTGTCGGCGCGCTTGGGCCCGATGCCGTCGACCTCGCGCAGGCGTTCGGGCTCCTGCTCGATGACGTCGAACACGGCAGCGTTGAACGCGCGCACCAGCTTCCTGGCGTAGACCGGGCCGATGCCCTTGATCATGCCGGACGCCAGGTACTTCTCGATGCCCTCGGCCGTGGTCGGCGGCGCCGAGCGCAGGAAGTCGGCCCGGAACTGCACGCCGTGGGTCCGGTCGTTGACCCAGCGGCCGCTCGCCTGGATGAACTCGCCGGCGCCGATGGCCGCCGCGTGACCGATCACGGTGATCAGCTCCCGCTGCCCGCGCGCCTTCACCCGCAGCACCGAGAAGCCGTTGTCCTCGTTGTGGAAGGTGACCCGCTCCACCAGGCCGGCGAGATTGTCGCGCAGGGAGGCGTGCTGCGGTGTTCCCACCCGCGGCCTACCCTTTGGATTTCAAGACCGCCGGGCGCTCGTCCTTCGATCGGCGCGCCGCTTCGCCGAAGGCGGAGTCGAACAGGTCCCGCGGCACATTCATCAGCGCGAATCGTCGCTTGTCCGAAGGTGCCAAGTCGTGCGGGGATTCCATGACGATCTCGACAGTGTCCTCGCCGAAAAAGATCTCAACCGTGATCTCTGCATCCGCGAAGTCCACCTCGTGCCGCCGGCCGTTGGCTCCGCGAAGAATGGCATGGGCCATGGACATTTCTCCCTTCGCCATTCATAGCAGGATTGGCCGCTGATACGCCAACCAGGACGACCATGAACGACGAAGCTGCGCTCCGGGACAAGCTGCGCAAGATCGAGGCCCTGTTCGCCGGCGCCGCCACGGCCGGGGAGAAGGCCGCCGCCGGCGCCGCGGCGGATCGCATCCGCGCCCGGCTCAAGAAAGCGGAGGCGCGCGAGCCATCCGTCGAGATACGGTTCAGCGTGCCCGATCCGTGGTCGCGGCAGATGTTCATCGCGCTGTGCCGGCGCTACGGCCTGCGGCCGTACCGTTACCCGCGCATGCGCCGGCAGAGCGTCATGGTGCGGGCACCGGAGACGTTCCTCAATACCGTCCTCTGGCCGGAGTTCCAGGAGATCAACGCGGCGCTCAGCGACTACCTCGCCCAAGTTACCGACACGGTGATCCGGGAGGCGGTCTACAAGGACGCGGGCGACGCTGACGAGATGCCCGAGCCGGCGAAGGTCGGGCGATGATCCGTTCCTGGCAGACGCGCTTTGCTGGTGCCGGAAAGCTGAGGTGATCACATGACGCGCCCAATGACAGCGAGTGATGACACGAAGGAAGCCATCACCTTGGCTCCGCTGCCCCTTGCCCGCCGCGGCCAGCTGAGGAACGCCCTGGCCGAGGCCGGTCTGCCGCATGCCGACATTGCGGAGAACGGGCGGACCTTCTTCGCCGGCGAGTTCGGCGGGATCACCGTCGGCTACATCGGACTCGAAGTCCATGGCAAGGACGCGCTGCTGCGCTCGTTGGTGGTCGTTGAGGCTGAGCGCGGCCGTGGGTTCGGCAGCGCCCTCGTCGGGAAGGCGATTGCCGCCGCTGCCGCCGAGGGCGCCGATCGCGTGTGGGTGTTGACGACCACGGCCGCCGGGTTCCTGCAAGGCCGCGGCTTCACGCGGGTCGCGCGAGAGGCTGCGCCAGCCGCGATCAGGGCGACTGCCGAGTTCGCGTCCTTGTGCCCGGCGACCGCGGTCTGCCTGACGCGAACGACGGCGTGACATCTCCAGCCGAGCGGTCGGAGGAGGCGTAACCGGCCGCCGACCATGCGTCCGTTGCAACCACATTGGCACCGCGGTGGCGGTGACGACGAGGATGCCGAAGACGGTGATGAGATCGCGCTGGCCGCGCGCGCCTTGCTCCGCGGGGCGCACAAGCCGCTCTCCGGGTTGTGGCGTGTCCCCCACGCGACGAACTCGGCGAGGCTCTCGCACGCCGGCGCTCCACGACGGACGGGTGCCGGCGTCTGCCGAAGATTACAGCCCGCGCAGGAACGCGGGCCGGATCATCGGCGCGCCGTGACGCGCCAGCGCGATCAGGGCGAGCAGCTTCGCCCGGTCGTCCGGCAGGATTCCGGCCAGGGGCAGACAGTTCGAGGCGTGGTTGGAGCGGAACACCACCGGCAGCACCGGATCGACGCCGGCGATCAGCCTTTCCTGTTCGGCCAGGATCCCCTCATCGTCCTGCCAGGCAAACGAGACGCCATCGCGCTCGAAACGGGCGATAAAGTCGTCGACC
>REES01000044.1 GCA_007694935.1 Rhodospirillales bacterium | reverse complement strand
TCATTCCGCCGCGTCCGTGACGGCCTCGGCGGCGGGGGTGAGGGCCTCGTGGAGGAGGGCTTCGAGGAGGCGGGCGAAGAGGGCCAGCAGGCGGGCCTCCGGGGTCTTCTCGCGCAGGGGGGCGGTCATGCGTCGGGCGGCCCGAGTTCGGCGAGCATGGCGGCGACGGTGGCGCGCAGGGCGGGCAGGTTCTCCTGCACGTTGCGCCAGACGATGGCGTCATCGACGCTGGCGTAGCCGTGGATCAGGATGTTGCGGAAGGCGACGATGGCGGGCAGGTCGGGGATGCGAGCGGCCAGCTTGGGCGCGCGGCGCGACAGCTGGTTGAGCGCCTCGCCGATGATCTCGAACTGGCGTTCGACGGCGGCGCGGACGAGGCGGTTCTCAGCATAGGCGGCAGCGTCCATGCCGGCGGTGAACTCGGCGATGGCGTTGGCGGCCTCCTGAACGTCCCAGAGCCAGGCGCGGGGGTCATGCGGCATAGACGACCTCGCGGTGGCGGAAGACATCGGCGCGCAGGTAGGGGTTGCGCAGGGCGGTGGGGGCGACGAGGTCGACGGGGCGGCCGAGGAGGTCGGCCAAAGCCTCGCGCAGGGCGAAGAAGCCGGCGAGCGTGGGCGGGCGGTCGGGGCTGAACTCCACGAGGAAGTCGAGGTCGCTGCGGGCGGGGTCGAAACCGGTGCCGCGGGCGGCCGAGCCGAACAGCTCCAGCCGCCGGACATGATGGCGGCGGCAGAGGGCGGCGATCTGGTCGCGGCGGGCGGTGATGTCGGTCAGCATGGGGCCTCCGGCTGCCGCGCCATCCTAGCGCAGGAGTGCGGCGGAGAGGATGGACTTAAGCTCGTCCCGAAGTGCGGCCACCTCGGACTCGGCGGCGGCGGGACCTCCACCGGAAGCCGATCCCCGTCCGCCTGATAGACCCGCAAGCCCTTCAGGCTCGCGGTTGGCGTTTCCGCGCCCGAATAGTCGATGCCGATGGTGCGGGCGAAGGGTGTCATGGCGTCCTTGTTTCTCCTTAGCTGCAAGCAACTTACCGTAGGCGTTGTCTCGATCGATATGAACAACACACGAAAGGGCATCGCGCCAGGGCCTCAGCTACCACCACCGCCGTCAGCCGGTGGCTGCCGCATCGGAGGGCTGGTGGCGCCCGGAGGACCTGCGCTCCGGCATGGAGGGTTGGTGATCGGCCGACGGCAGGCTAGCATGGGTCGAGACCCGGATGGCGGCCGACCAGCCGAGCCGTCCCATCAGCGGTGAGCCGCCATGAGCACGCGCATCGATATGATCGCCCCGGAAGACCGCGCGGCACTGGCCGCGGCGGTCGACGCCCTGGAGCACCCGAGCTTGGCGGCACGCATCGCCAGCGTCATCGGCAGGCCGGTGGACGAGGCGCTCACCCTGCTGCCGAAGCGCTGGCACGACGGCCTGCACGGCGCCGCCGAGGTGGCGATCGGCAAGGCGCTCGGGGTTGCCATCGGCTCGTTGCGCCCCGGCCCGGCGGGCCGGGTGGGCAACCTGTCCCATCGCGCCCTGGCGGCGGCCAGCGGCGCGGTCGGCGGCTACTATGGTCTGCCGGCGCTGCTGCTGGAGTTGCCGGTGACCACCCTGCTGATGCTGCGGGCGATCGCCGACGTTGCCCATGGCCATGGCGAAGATCTGGGCCGGATGGAGAGCCGCCTCGCCTGCATGGAGGTGTTCGCGGTGGGCGGCCGCTCTCCCAGCGTCACCTATGCGGAGATCGGCTATTTCGAGGTCCGTGCCATGCTGGCCATCCACTTCACCCCGCTGGCCCGGGAGTTGGCGGACCATGGGCCGGCGGCGCTGGCACTGCCGGCGGGGGTGAACCTGGTCCGGGGCATCGCGGCCCGCTTCGGTGCGGTGATCTCTGATGCCGCGGCAGTTCGGATGGTGCCGATTCTGGGGGCGGCCAGCGGGGCCCTGATCAATACCGTGTTCATGGCCCACTTCCAGCACGTGGCGGCTGGCCACTTCACCGTTCGCCGGCTGGAACGGACCTACGGCGAAGCGGCGGTGGATGCCGCCTACCGGGCGATCATCGCGGAGCAGGAGGCCGCCGCCCGGCGCAAGGCCGGACCGGTCGCCGCATCGCTCTGACGGCGGGGCGAAGCCGGTGGTGCTTGTGCGCGCCCTCCGGCAGGGCTGGCCGGTCGTTCCACGTCCAGCGTCGGGGCGGCGTTTCGTCCCGATGGAGCCAAGAGGCTTGGCAGCGGTGGGCTGCATCGGTTACTGCAAGGGCTGGCATCAGGCAAACCGGCGGGCCGATATCCGGCCCGGACCTGCCCCCGCACCTGGCCACGGAGCCGATTGACCCATGAGCGTATCCGCTGTGACCGAACGCCGCATGCTCACCGAGAACGAGTTCGAACTCGTCGCCCGAACCCATTATCCGGACATTTCGGAGTTGAGCCGGGAGGACCTGACGGAAGCCGCCCGCCGGCTCCGCGACTACCGCGACAAGGCCCGGGACATCGCCCGGCATCAGCGCCGGGAGATGCGTGGCAAGGCCGCCCCCCGCGGGGCCCAGCCGGCCCGGGACAACACCGGCACGACGATCAAGAAGCAGATCTTCGCCCAGGCCCTCAAGCGGGTGAACCGGGAGTTGGCGCGGTTCAAGCAGGCCGACCGGCAGGAGAGCCAGGCGGACATTGCCCGCCGGGCCCTGGCGCTGAAGCGGGCCAACCGGGCCCGTCACCACCCCGGGGCCGGCCGCACCGCAGCGACCGGCATGTCCGTCTCGCCCAATCCCAAGCGGTCGGTGAACGTTGATCCGCGGGAGGTGGGGCGGGTGTCTCAGTTCGTGAAGCAGGGGCAGGCTCGCCGGGACGGCTGACCCGGCGGTGGCGTCAGCACTCGGCCTCGGCCTCGTCCTCCAGCACTTGCGGCAGCGGGTCGATCGGCCGGTTGGCGTCATCGACAAAGATGATCCGTGGCTGCCAAGTGGCGGCGTCGGCCGGTGCCATGCTGACATACGCGGCGACGATGACGAGATCGCCCTCGCCGGCGAGATGGGCGGCCGCACCGTTGATCTGGATGCAGCCGGAACCGCGCTGTCCTTCGATCACGTAGGTTTCGAAGCGATGGCCGTTGGTGATGTTGTAAACCTGTACCTGCTGATGCGGCAGCAGGCCCGCCAGGTCCATCAGCCGGCGATCGATGGTGATGCTGCCGTGATAGTGCAGGCTCGCAGCGGTCACCGTCGCCCGATGGATCTTGGAGTAGAGGATGGGAACCAGCATCATGCAACTCGTGTGGTTGGGGTCGATCGCTGTTCGCGATCGCGGCAAAGATAGGTGCAGGTCTGTACGTCTGTCCAGCCGCGACAGGCGGTTCGTGGCCGGGACGTGATGACCATCGGTGAGCCCGGCCGGCAGGTTGAGGCGCGGCTGACCCTCCCCGGCAGCACTGATCGCATCAGCTTTCTCCTGTTCCTGCCGGCCGGATATCGGCCGGCTCCCGATCCCGGCTGGCCGCTGATGATCTTTCTGCATGGCGCCGGGGAGCGCGGGTCGGATCTGAGCCTGGTGGCCCGTCACGGCCCGCCACGGATCGCCGCCACCCGGCCGGATTTCCCGTTCGTGCTGGCCTCGCCGCAGTGTCCGGCCGACGCCGGGTGGGAAGCCGGACGGGTGCTGTCGCTGATCGACCATCTGGTTGCGGGACTCAACGTCGATCCCGATCGAATCGTGCTCACCGGACTGAGCCTGGGCGGGTATGGCGTGTGGGCAGTGGCTGCCGCCCGCCCGGATGGGTTTGCCGCGCTGCTGCCGGTGTGCGGCCGCGGCGATCCGGCGATCGCGCCGGCGCTACGGCATCTGCCGGCGTGGCTGTTTCATGGCGAGGACGACGACGTGGTGCCGATCAGCGGCTCCCGGGTGATGGCCGAAGCCCTCCGGGCGGCGGGTGCCAGCGTGCGGTTCACCGTGTTTCCCGGGGTCGGCCATGATTCCTGGACCGAGACCTATGCCACGCCGGAGGTTTACGACTGGCTGCTGGGGCAGCGCCGGCCGGATACCCGACGGGATAGGGGCGCGCAGGGAGCTGATTAGCCTTCAGTGACCGCTGGTGCTGCCGGTGAGGATTGAACTCACGACCTCTCCCTTCATCCCGCCACTGCTTTCGCAGCCTCCCGGCCGGATGCCCGGGAGTTTGCGGGCTGGACCATCCCTTCACCATAGGCCGGCATCCGGCCGTCAGGTGCCGCCCGTCTGGCCTCTACACCGTCCCGTCGCGGTTCGCCTGGCGAACCAGGGCTCGCGTCGGGCTTGGCTCGGGATTGCCATCGTCGCGAGGACGGAAGGTTTCCCCGAATTTGGGCGGTACGCGTCCAACGGTTTCCCGCTGGAGGGGCAAGCCTACCAAGGGAGTGCTCTACCACTGAGCTACGGCAGCGTCCGGAGATGACCGAGACCGGCAATGCAGGCCGATCCGACCGCCCCGAATGCACCGCACCATGCCACAGCGGCGTGACCCCTGGCAAGGGCGGGCTGACCAGCAGACCGGCCCGCAGCATGCCCGGTTTCCGGCAACAAGCATTTCTAAACGTTTTCGCACCATATTACGGGTGCGCCCTAGTCGATCTTCCTGTCCTGGTCCCGGCATCAGGGGTGGCGCGGTGCCGACGAGGATCACAACCGTGCCCAAGGAACTTCGCAAGGTCACGTTCTCCGCCGATGAGCTGCAGGCTGCGCTGGTCAATCACTGCCTGCATGCCGGCAAATCCATGCCCAGAGGGCGGCTCGAGCGCATCGAGCTGAACAAGGCATCGAAAACCATGGCCGTCATGCACTTCGATGCCGGCAATGCCAATGACAGCGAGCTGCTACTCACTCCGGAAGACGTGGGCGCGGCCCTGATCCGGTTCTGCAAGCAGCAGCGGATCCCGCTGCCGCGGAACGCCCGCAAAGGCGTCCAGGTGGAAGACGACGGCGTTGCGCTGATGTGCAATCTCGACTACGGCGTCGACTGAGGCCTTTCGCCCGACGATCCGCCCGTCGCGTCGGTTACGTCCCAACCCGGCCGCTGTTGACGACGGACCGGCATCGACGCCGCTCCTGTTCGCCGGCGTCTCCGCGTGCCATCATCCCCGCCCGGGTCCGGGCATGCCGGGCCAAAGCCGAGCCATGCGGGGGGTGTGATCCATGGTGCTCAAATACCTGACCGTGCTTCTTGTCTGTCAGCTTTTGGGAGAGGTGATCAGCCGCGCCGCCGGCCTGCCGGTGCCGGGGCCGGTGATCGGCATGGCGCTGCTGTTCGTCGGCCTGATGCTCCGCGGCGGCGTACCGGACGGATTGCGAACGACCGCCGGCGGTCTGCTCGACCACCTGGGGCTGCTGTTCGTCCCCGCGGGCGTCGGGGTGATGCTGCACCTGCCGCGCCTTGCCGACGAATACCCGGCGATCGTGACGGCCCTGATCGGCAGCACCCTGCTCGCCATCGTGGTCACCGGTGTGATCATCAAGCTCATGAGCCGCTCCGGTCAGGACGGCACCACGCCGTGAGCGAGCGGGTTGCCGACATCTGGGTGTACCTGGCGGCGAGCCCGCTCACCGCGCTCACCCTGACCCTGGTGGCCTATCAGCTCGGCACCTGGCTGTTCCGGGCGAGCGGCGGCATGGCTCTGCTGAACCCGGTGCTGCTGGCGATCCTGGCTCTGGCCAGTCTGCTGTGGGCGACCGGAACCGCGTACGAGACGTTCTTCGCGGGTGCGCAGTTCGTGCATTTCCTGCTGGGGCCCGCCACCGTTGCCCTGGCGGTGCCGCTCTACCGCCAGTTCCACCAGGTGCGCCGGTCGGCGGCGGCGCTGATGGCGGCGCTGCTGTGCGGGTCGCTGACGGCGGCGGGGACCGCGGTCGGCATCGGCTGGCTGCTGGGCGCCTCGCGCGAGACGCTGCTGTCGCTGGCGCCCAAGTCCGCGACCACCCCCATTGCCATGGGGGTGGCGGAGCAACTGGGCGGCCTGCCGTCGCTGACCGCGGTGCTGGTCATCCTCACCGGCATCGTCGGCGCCGTGATGGGTCCGGCGGTGCTGCGGCTGGTGCGGGTGCGCGACCAGCGGGCCGCCGGCTTCGCCATCGGCCTTGCCTCCCACGGCATCGGCACCGCCCGGGCGTTTCAGATGGGGGAGGTGGCCGGCGCCTTCTCCGGCCTCGCCATGGGGCTCAACGGCCTCGCCACTGCGGTGCTGGTGCCGCTGCTGTTCGGGCTGATGCGGGGGCTCTTGTTCTAGGATCAGGCGAACCGGCGGGTTCTTGCCGAACCCCGGCAACCGGAGCGCCGCTGCTTGCCGTCGAGACTCTACGGGCCGGTCGGCCTCTCCAGGGATCCGGTCGGGTCCGTCTCCACCAGATCTGCGGCGTGCTCGAAAATCTGAGCGAATTCCTCGGTCTGGGCATCGGAAGCGGGGTCACCGCCGCCGACACTGCGAAAGATGTTGGCAGCTTCCCGCAACAGCTTGGCGGCGAACTCGGCATGGGTCATGGTGGACCGTCTCTCCTTACATCATCTCATCGACTTCATCCGGTACGACCTTAGACCGGGCCGCCGAGGGGAGAAAGGCCCGATCGACGCCGATGCCGCGCCACGACATCGAATTCGCGTCCGGTGTCGGGCCGGCGTGCCCGGTCACCTGGGCGACTCGGGGCGTTGCCGGTGGCGGTCGCGAGCGATACAGTCTTGAGTGCGTTGCAGTCCGGTCCATGGGCCGTGCGTTGCTTTCGAGGGGAGGGGGATGGAGGACCGGTTCGGACCTGCGGCCCGCACAGGGAGGATCGGTGGTGACTCTCTTCGCCCTGTGGCGAGACGGCATGACCCTGGAGCAGGCGGTGCAGGCGTCGCTGGAGGGACGGGCCTGGGCCGACCTCCACGCCGATACCCTGGCCCGCTACCAAAGCCTCCGGACCGATCCTCGCAGTCCTTTGCACGACCGGATGGCATCGATGGCCCGGCTTCAGGACTTGGCCGCGGATTGGGAACGGCAGTTGCGGTTGCGCGCCGAAGCCGAAGCGGCGGTGCACCGCGCCCTCGCCGACGCCGTGTTGTTGGCGTGCGGCTTCGACCGCCGTGCCGGCGTGGCCGACCGCCTGGTGGCTTTGGCACCCATGGTTTGGCAGCGCCCCGTCAGCATCGACTGGGTCCAGTCGGCCGTGCAGGCCGGGCCCGAACGGTTCGCCGACGTGAGGGTCCTGCCGTCGCCACAGCGGGCGATCGAGCCGGATCGGCCCACCGACGCGACCGTCGAGCTGATGGCGCGGCAGCGACTGTCGGGCGGCCGAGAGCGGTGAGGCGATGACCGCGACGGTATGGACCCCCGCCCGGCTGCTGGACCGCATCGCGGCCCGCGGGGACAAGCCGGCGCTGATCATGGTCAGCGGCGATGAGACCAAGTCGGTGAGCGGCGCCGCATTGGCGGAACAGGTCAGCCGGCTGGCCCGGGCCCTGGCGGCCGACGGCGTCGCGCCGGGTGAGCCGGTCTGCCTGTTTGCGCCCAACGGCCCGGAGTGGGTGGCGGCGCGCCTCGGCATCGCCCTGGCCGGCGCCGTCGGCACTGCCATCGACCATCTGGCCGATGCCGACGAAGCCGCCATGATCCTCAAGGACAGCGGCTGCCGCCGGGTGCTCACCTCCCGCGAACACCTGGACCTCATTCTCGAGTTGGGCGAGGAACGGGATCTTTCCGTGATCACCATCGACGGCAGCGGCAGGGATGCCGGCGCGGCCAGGGACTGGGCCGACCTGCCGACGGAGGGGCGGGCGGATCTGCCGGAGATTGCGCCGGATGCCGATGCCGCCCTGGTCTACACGTCGGGCACCACCGGCGCTCCCAAGAGTTTCTTCCTCACATGGGCCAACATCTCGGTCAATGTGGAGGCGATTGCCGGCCTTGGGGTAGTGAATGCCGAGGACCGCCTGCTGCTGCCGCTGCCCTTGCACCATGTCTACCCGTTCGTCGTGGGACTGCTGACGCCGATGGTGATCGGGGCCTCGGTGGTGTTTCCCGAAGCACCGGCCGGCCCGCAGATCATCCGGGCCCTGAAGGCCAGCCGCGCCAGTGTCATCATCGGCGTGCCGCGGCTCTACGAGGCGATGCTGACGGCGATCCGTCAGCGGGTGGCCGGGCGCGGCCGGGTCGCGGAGACCCTGTTCCGCCTGATGCTGAACCTGTCGATCTGGTCGGCGCGGCGGCTGGAACGGCGGATCGGCCGCCGACTGTTCGCATCGTTGCACCGCCAGTTCGGCCCCGACCTCCGACTGATGGTGTCGGCCGGGGCGAAGCTGGCGCCGGAGAGCATCTGGCCGCTGATCGGCCTCGGCTGGCAGGTCCTGACCGGCTATGGCCTCGCCGAAACATCCTCCGCGTTCACCGGCAACGTGCCGGGCCGGCTCCGGATCGGCAGTGAGGGGCGGCCCCTCAATGACGGCGAGGTGCGCATCGGCGATCCCGACGAGAACGGCGTCGGGGAGATTCAGCTGCGCGGACCCAACGTGTTCCGGGGCTACCGCAACAACGAGGAGGCCAACCGCACCGCGTTCAGCGGGGACGGCTGGTTCCGCTCCGGCGATCTCGGGTGCGTGGATCCGGACGGCTTCGTCTTTGTCACCGGCCGGATCAAGGAGCTGATCGTCCTCGGCGGCGGCAAGAATGTGTTCCCGGAAGAGTTGGAGGCGGTCTACGGGCAGTCGCCGGCGATCCGGGAGATCGCCGTGCTGGAGCGGTCGGGTGCCCTGGTTGCCCTGGTGGTTCCGGAGGTGGAGGCGGCCAAGGATGCGCCGAGCGGACTGATCGAGGACGTCATCCGGGTACATCTCACCTCGACGGGGCGGAACCTGCCCTCGCACCAGCGCCTGTCCGGCTTCGCCCTGACCCGGCAGCCGCTGCCGCGCACCCGCCTCGGCAAGTACCAGCGTTTTCAGCTCCCGGCGCTGTATGAGGCGGCCAAGCGTGGGGAGACGGGACAGGTGGCCGAAGAGCCCAGTGGCGATGACCGGGCCCTGATCGAGGCCAGCCCGGGCCGCGACATCTGGGCCATGCTCAAGCGGCGCTATCCGGACAAGCCGCTCCGGCTCGACGCCCACCCCCAGCTCGATCTCGGCATCGATTCGCTGGAATGGCTCAACATCGGCATGGAATTGGAGGAAACCCTGGGTCTCCGGCTGGCCGAACAGGATATTGCCGAAGCGGAGACGGTGCGGGAGTTGATCCGACTGGCCGAGCGCGGCGCCCAACGACGGAGCGAGGCGGGTGAACGGCCGGGGGCCGGCATCGATGCCCCGCTGAGCGAGGCCGATCGCCGCTGGCTGGCGCCTCCGGGCCCGGCCCTCAAGGTGCTGCAGCTGGTCCTGTACGGGCTCAACGTGGGCCTGATGTGGGCCTTGTTCCGCGTGAGGACCGAAGGAAAGGAACACCTTCCGGCCAGCGATCCCTACGTCATCATTGCCAACCATGCGAGCGACGTGGATCCGCCGGTCATGGCCGGGGCGCTCTCATTCTCCCGGCTGCGCCGTCTGCGCTGGGCGGGCGACAACCGGCGTCTGTTCCGCGGACCGATCCGCCGCGCCTTCAGCCGGGCCGCCGGCATCTTCCCGGTGGACGCACGGGCGCCGTCGCAATCCCTGGCCATGGCCGCGGCAGTGCTGGCCGAAGGACAGAGTCTGGTCTGGTTTCCCGAGATGTGGCGCTCGCCGACGGGAGAGCTGCAGCGGTTCCTGCCCGGGATCGGGGTCCTGTTGCAGCATCACCCGGTCCCGGTGGTGCCGGCCTTCATCGACGGCACGTTCGAAGCGATGCCAAGGGATCGACGCCTGCCGCGACCACATCCGGTTCGGGTGATCTTCGGTGAACCGGTGGACACCGAAGCCTTGTTGCGCGCGCTGGACGTCGGGGATGACGATCGCGCCGCAGAGCGGATCGCCGATGCCCTGCGGGACCGGGTCGCGGCCTTGCAGCCGGCGCCGGCGGGCGGAACGGATTCTTGATGCACCGGGTCTTGCCTGTGCAGCCGGCCTGACCGGATGGGTTCGGCCATACGCCTGATCCGTGCTATCGGGATGGCGCTGGCGGCCGAACGAGACCGCTGGCTGTTATGGGTACCGGTGGGGATCGGTGCCGGCATTGGCGCCTACTTCGCCTTGCCGGGCGAGCCGCCGCTGTGGCTGGGGCCGACGCTGCTGGCCCTGTCGTTGTCCGGGATTATGGCCGCGCGGGCTCGGGGCGATCGGTGGCAGCTGGTGACGGTGGCTGCCCTGATGCCGGCGGCGGTGGTGCTGGCGGGGTTTGCCGCCGCACAACTGCGCACGGCCGCGGTCGCGGCACCGGTTCTGGAGCGCCGCATCGGCCCGGTGGACATCGCCGGTCGGATCGTCGCGGTGGAGGTGCTGCCGTCGGCCTGGCGTCTGACCCTGAACGATGTGTCGGTGGCCCGGCTGGCGCCGGAGCGGACGCCGCACGCCGTGCGCGTCCGGGTCCAGGGGGCACAGCCGGCGTTCCGACCGGGCGACCGGGTCACGTTGAGGGGCGTGCTGATGCCACCACCGCCGCCGTCGGCACCGGGGGCGTTCGATTTCCAGCGGCAGTCGTACTTTCGCGGCCTTGGGGGGGTCGGCTTCGCCTATGGCGGGGTCACCGTCACCGAACCGCGTCTGGATCCAGCCGGCTTCGCCATGGCGCTGGAGCGGGCGCGACAGAGGGTGGGGGATCGCATCCGGGCCCACCTGGAGGGTGCCACCGCGGCCGTCGCCGTCGCCCTACTCACCGGCGAACGCGGCGGCATCCCACCGCCGGTGATGGCGGACATCCGGGAATCCGGTCTGGCCCACCTTCTTGCCATATCGGGGCTGCACGTGGGCTTGGTGGCGGGCTTGGTGTTCGGTGTCGTTCGCGGCGGCCTCGCGCTGGTGTCGCGCGTCGCCTTGCGCTTTCCGATCAAGAAGTGGGCGGCGGTGGCGGCGGCCGTCGCCGCGATCGGCTATGCCGCGCTCGCCGGCTGGCCGATCCCCACCCAGCGGGCGCTGCTGATGATCGGGCTGGTGCTGCTGGCCGTGGTGCTGGACCGGCGCGGCCTGTCCATGAGATCGGTTGCCTGGGCCGCCACGGTGATCCTGCTGCTGACCCCGGAAAGCCTGCTCAGCGCCAGTTTTCAGCTGTCGTTCGCTGCCGTGGTGGCGCTGATCGCGGTCTACGAAGGGGTGCGCGACTGGCGCCGCCGGCATCGGCGCGAGGCACCGTCATGGCCGGAACGGCTTCTGCTCTATCTCGGCGGCGTGGCCCTGACCACGGTGGTGGCCAGTGCGGCGACCGCGCCGTTTGCCGTGTTTCATTTCCATTACCTGGCCGGCTACGGCTTGGCGGCGAACATGGTCGCGGTGCCGGTCACCGCGTTCTGGGTGATGCCGATGGCCGTGGCCGCGCTGGTCCTGATGCCGCTGGGGCTGGAGGCGGTGCCGCTGAGCGTGATGGCCGTGGGCATTGACGTGGTGATGGCGGTGGCCGAGGCGGTGGCCGGCTGGCCCGGTGCGGTGATGCGGCTGCCGGCAGTACCCCTGGCCGGCCTGGTGGCGACCGTCGTGGGCGGCCTGTGGCTGTGCCTCTGGCGGGCCCGGTGGCGCTACCTCGGGGTGGCTTGCATCATCGCCGGCGTGGCCTCACTGGGCGCGGTGCGCCCCCCGGACCTGTTGATCGATGGCGACGCGGCGCTGCTGGCCTTGCGCACTGCCGACGGCGGGCTCCTGATGTCGAGCCACCGCACCAACCGGTTCGCCCGCGACGTCTGGCTGCACCGCGCTGGCTTGGCGGAAAGCGGCGGCACCTGGCCGCTCCAGGGCGGCAACAGTGCCGACGGGGCCCTGGCCTGCGATCCGCTGGGCTGCGTCTGGCGCCAACAGGGGAGGGTGGTGGCGATCGCCTGGGGCGCCGAAGCATTGGCGGAGGATTGCCGGAGCGCCGATGTCGTCGTCAGCGCCGTGCCGATCCGCATGCCCTGTCCCGGGCCCATCCGCACCATTGACCGCTTCGACCTTTGGCGCAACGGAGCCCATGCGGTTTGGCTGGAAGGGGCGGCGGTGCGTGTGGACAGTGTGGGAGCGCGCCAGGGTCGGCGCCCGTGGTCGGTGCTGGCCCAGCGCCGCCGGGACCGCTAGGCGCCTGACCGACGCAGATCGAAGCCGGCTTGCCGCGGAGCCTCCGCGTCGGCGGCCGGGGCGGGAACGGGAGCGGAGATATGAATGTGCCGCTGCGGAAAAGGAATGGTGATGCCGGCGACGTCCAAACCCTGTTTGGCCGCCTTGCGCAGGTCGAACAGCACACCCCAGTAGTCAGACGCCCGGGTCCAGCAGCGCATGTTGACCACCACCGCGCTGTCGCCGAGATCGGTCACCATCACCTGCGGGCCCGGTTCGGGCAGGACGCGGCTGTCGCCGGACAGGAGCTCGCGCAGAATAACCATCGCCCGGTCCACGTCATCGCCGTAGCTGATGCCAATGGGGAGGTCGATGCGCCGGGTGGGCAGCCGGGAGAAGTTGCGGATGGTGCGGTTCCACACCGCAGAATTGGGTGCCGAGACGTAGACTCCGTCGAACGTGGTGAGTTCAGTGGTGAACAGCCCGATCTCGGTCACCGTGCCGGCGATACCTTCCGCGTCGACGTAGTCCCCCACCTTGAACGGGCGGAGGAACAGCAGCATCACGCCGGCGGCGATATTGGAGAGGGTGCCCTGGAGGGCCAGGCCGATGGCAATGCCGGCGGCGCCCAGCAGCGCGATGATGCTGGTCGTCTGGATGCCGAATTGGGCCAGCACTGCGATCAGGACGATGATCAGGATGGCATAGCGGACGACGCTGGACAGAAGCGGCTTGAGGGTTGAGTCCAGCCGCGGCGAGCGGTCGACCAGGTGCCGGACCGTGCGTCCGGCCCAGCCGGCAATGCTCCAGCCGATGACAAGGATCACGAGCGCGCCGAGGAAATCGAGACTGTATGCGAGAACCACCGGGCCGAAACGTTCGACCAGGCCGGTGACGGCTTGAGGTTCCAGAAGGTCAATCATCGGCTCGCTCCCCTTGCCCGCATGGTCGCCGAAACGGCAAGCGGGAGCATAGCCGGGCTTGCCACGGCCCGAAAAGCCGGCAAGGCAGAACCGTCAGGCGGCGCGGCACGCCAATGTGATGCGTGATGGTCAGTAGAGCCGGATCAGCCCGACCAGCCGGCCTTGCACCTTGACCTGATCGGGCCCGCAGATTCGGGTTTCGTAGGCGGGGTTGGCCGGCTCCAGGGCGATGGACTGGCCGCGCCGACGCAACCGCTTCAGCGTCACCTCCTCGTTGTCGACCAGGGCAACCACGATGGCACCGTTGTCGGCGTTGTCGCAACGCTCGATCACCACGGTGTCGCCGTCGCGAATGCCGGCCTCGATCATCGAATCGCCTTCCACCTCCAGGGCATAATGCTCCCCCTTGCCGAGCAGCATCGACGGTACGGCGATCGAGCGGGAGTTGTCGCGGAGTGCCTCGATCGGAGTGCCGGCGGCAATCCGGCCATAGAGGGGCAGCCAGGTGGCACCGTCCGACGCGACGGCGGGCGCCGACGGTTGCTTGAAATCCGCATGGATGACGTTCGAGGCGCGGCCCACGGCGGCACCGAAACCGGCGCCGGCAGCGGTGCCATCACTGGTGCCGCTGCGCTCGACCAGGGTCGCCACGTTCTCTGGCAGGCGGAGCACCTCCAGGGCGCGGGCGCGGTGCGGCAGACGGCGGAGAAACCCCCTCTCCTCCAGGGCGGTGATCAGACGATGGATGCCGGACTTGGAACGCAGGCCCAAAGCCGACTTCATCTCGTCGAAGGACGGCGACACCCCGGCTTCCTTGAGCCGCCGGTCGATGAACACCAGAAGCTGGTATTGCTTGCGTGTCAGCATGCCTTGCTCCCCCGCCAAAGCCTCATGCGCCGCGGCCATCGAGGCCAGCCGATCCACCCGGCCCGGGCACCGTTTGAGGCCGCCCCGGGCTGCCCGGCGCCGCGAGAACAAAAGTGGTCTCGACAGCAGGTGTTCTAGTTTAGTTCCGCTGTTCCGTCAAGGTCTTTCATCACGGCCAGGTCTTTACGGCCAGGTCTTTACGGCCAGGTCTTTACGGCCAGGTCTTTACGGCCAGGTCTCTCATGACGGCCAACCGGGCCTGGACCCGGTAGGACGCGGCCCGGGCGCGTGACGTGCGAGCGGTCCGCGTCAGCGGACTTCCGGCCGCAGCGCCTGGTCGAGATCCCGGATCAGGTCGTCCGCGGTTTCGATGCCGACGGAGAGGCGGATCACCTCGGGCCCGGCGCCGGCCGCCACCTGCTGTTCCAAGGAAAGCTGGCGGTGGGTGGTGGAGGCGGGATGGATGATCAGCGAGCGGGTGTCGCCGACGTTGGCCAAGTGGCTGAACAACTCCACCCGTTCGACCACCTTGACGCCCGCTTCGAATCCGCCCTTGACGCCGAACGTGAAGACAGCGCCACAACCCCTTGGCAGATACTTCCGGGCCAGCGCGTGCGACGGGTGCGATCGCAGCCCGGCATAGGACACCCAGGCCACCGCCGGGTGCCTCTCCAGGAAGCCGGCGACGGCTTCCGCGTTCTCCACGTGGCGCTGCATGCGTAGTGCCAGGGTCTCGATTCCGGTCAGGGTGTAGAACGCATTGGCGGGCGACAGCGCCGGGCCGAAGTCGCGGAGGGCCACCGCCCGGGCGCGCATGGTGAAGCCGAAGTCGCCGAAGGTCTCGTAGAAGGTGAGGCCGTGGTAGGCCGGATCGGGCTCGGTCAGGCCGGGGAACTTGCCGGCGGCCGCCCAGTCGAAGCGCCCGGATTCCACCACCACCCCGCCCACCGAGTTGCCGTGGCCGGCCAGGAACTTGGTGGTGGAGTGGGTGACCAGCGCCGCCCCCCACTCGAACGGGCGGAACAGGTAAGGCGTGGCCATGGTGTTGTCGACGATCAGGGGAATCCCGGCCGCCGCAGCGATTTCCGCCAGGGGTTCCAGGTCCACCACCAGGCCGCTTGGATTGGCGAGCTGCTCCACGAAGATCGCCTTGCAGCGGGGCGTGATCGCCGCCCGCACGGCCGGCGCATCGTTGGGATCGACGAATCGGCAGGTCCAGCCGAGCCTGGAGAAGCTGTGGGTGAACTGGGTGACCGAGCCGCCGTAAAGGGTGCGGGCGGCGACGAACTCGTCGCCCGGTTCCAGCAGCGTGAAGAACGCCAGGAACTGGGCGGCATGACCGGACGCGGCGGCGACGGCGGCACGGCCGCCCTCCAGGCTGGCCAGGCGCTCCTCCAGCACCGCCACGGTCGGGTTGGTCAGGCGCGAGTAGATGAAGCCGAAGGTCTGCAGGTTGAACAGGTCGGCGGCGTGGTCGACGCTGTCGAAGACATAGGAGGTGGTCTGGTAGATCGGGGTGGCCCGGGCGCCGGTGACCGGATCGGGCCGGGCACCGGCATGGATCGAGCGGGTCTCGAAGCCGAAGCCGGCGGCCTCGGCGGCGCGATCGGGCGCATTAGCCGGATCCGGCCGGTCGGTCATGGCCGCAGCCGCGGCCGCCTGGCGGAGATGATGCCGGAGTTGACCCCGGACCATCCCAACTCCCCGAACAGGCGGCCGTACTCGATCTTGACGCAGCGGTCCATGACCACGGCGAGGCCGGCGTTGCCGGCACGTTCGGCCGCTTGGTCATTGCGGACGCCGAGCTGCATCCACACCACCTTGATCCCCAGACGCTCCTGCTCGGCGATGGCTTCATCCACCAGCCCGCCGGCGGCATCCGAGGCGCGAAAGATGTCGACCATCTGCACCGGTCCCGGCACGTCGCAAAGGGTGGGGTAGACCGGCTCGCCGAGAATGCTCGATCCGGCCGCCACCGGGTTCACCGGAATCACCCGGAAGCCCTTTCCCTGCAGGTACTTCATCACGAAGTTGGAGGGCCGAACCCAGGTCGGCGAGGCGCCCACCATGGCGATGGTGCGGGTCTCCGCCAGGAGGCGGCGGAGGTCACCGTCTTCATACCGGATCGGCGCGGCGGCTGCGGTGGCCATCACCGCACCCCGCCTACCATCCGGTTCAGGGAGCTGGGGGAGGGGGTCATCGCCCCGTCCACGTGGGCATCGGCTGCTTGGCGATGAAGGCGTCGATGCCGGCCTGGGCATCCTCCGCCATCATGTTGCAAGTCATGGTCTTGCCCGCCTCGGCATAGGCGGCCTCGATACCGGCCTCGACCTGCCGGTAGAACAGGCGCTTGCCGAGGGCGATGGCAAGCGGCGACTTCGACGCGATCCGGCTGGCCAGCTCCCCGACGGTGGCGTCGAGCCGGTCCGCCGGCACCACCCGGTTGACCAGGCCATAGTGCAGCGCCGTCGCCGCATCGATGAAGTCCCCGGTCAGCAGCATCTCCATGGCCTGCTTGCGCGGCAGATTGCGGGTGAGCGGCACCATCGGGGTCGAGCAGAACAGGCCGAGGTTGACGCCCGAGACCGCGAACCGGGCGGTGTCGACCGCCACCGCAAGATCGCAGGTGGCGACGAGCTGGCAGCCGGCCGCAGTGGCGATGCCGTGCACCCGGGCGATCACCGGCTGCGGCAGTCCGATGAGCGACAGCATCACCCGGGAACACCGGTCGATCAGCGACTCGATCGCGTGGCGGTCCGGATTCTCCCGCATCTCCTTGAGGTCGTGGCCGGCCGAGAACGCCTTCCCGGCGCCGGCCAGCACCACCACCCGGATATCTCCGTCGTCCTTGAGCCGGTCCAGCTCATCCTGAAGCGCGGCCAGCAGGGCCACCGACAGGGCGTTGAACTGCTGCGGACGGTTAAGGGTAAGCGTGGCGATGCCGTCGGCGTCACGGCGGAGCACCAGCGGTTCCGGCTGCGGCGAGGGCGCCGAGGCCACTGCGGATGGGGCGGTCGTGCCTGCACTCATGGGCTTGGGTCCTTGTTCCGGCGTGCTCGGGAATGGATGGCGGCAGCGCTGTCCATCACCGATCAGCATGATTGACGTTTACGTAAAGGGAAAGTAATCTCCGCCATCGCTGGAAGAAAGGGCACCCGCAGTGCCGCGGATCACGGTGGCCGAGTTCGACCAGATCATGCGGGACGAGGTGCCGTTCGCGGCCGAGATGGGCATGCGGACGGACGTCATCGGCGACGGTGCCGCGGTGCTGCGTCTGCCGTACCGCCCCAATATGCTGCGTCCCGGGGGCACCATCGCCGGACCGGTGATCATGGCGCTGGCGGACGCCTGCATGTACGCGGTGGCGCTTTCCAAGATCGGCGAGGTCAAGCTGGCGGTCACCACCAACTTCTCCATCAATTTCTTGTTCCGCCCCAGTCCTGCGGCGCTCCTCGCCGAAGGGCGGTTGCTGAAACTCGGCAAGCGACTCGTGGTCATGGAGGTCACCGTTCATTCGGAAGGCCATCCGGAGCCGGTTGCGCATGCCACCGGCACCTACTCGATCCCGCCGATCCCGCCGGCGGCCGCTCCCGGCGGTTAGGGCGTCTCGGAACCGGCGAGAGACTGCCGCAACGCTTCCGCCTCATCCGTCCCACAATCGAACGCCGCTTCGGCCTCGGCGATTGCCGCGGGCCTGCTGCCAAGGAATGGCGAATACAGCTTGTCCCGGCCCATGATATGGGTGGTAAGCCAGCTCACCAAGAATCCCATCACGGCGCGTTCGCGGATCGCTTCCGGGTTGGTCCGGTGGCGCTGCGTGATGTCCCGGACTTGGCCTGTCAGGACCCCGTGGGCCCGGATGTGGCTGTCGACGTCCGGATAGCCGACAGCGCGCATCAGCGCCTCTTCACGGCCGAAGTGCTCGGTGACGTAGTGGGTCAGCCGATCGAGCACACTCGCGATCTCCTCGCCCCCGGTGCCGGTGGCGATCGACAGGTCCAGTTCATTCAGCAAGCCAAGCAGCCGTTGGTGATCCGAATCAAGGGATTGGACCCCGACGCTCATGTCCTGTGTCCATTGAATCGCAGTCATGGTGGTGACGTTCCCTGGTTTGGCCACGGCTGCCGCCCGCGGATCGGCGGCAGCGCGCGGGCATGTACAACCTCGCCGGGTCTTGACCGCCCGGTTACCTGCCGCTCCACCATAGCGGAATCCCGGATCCGGTGCGATGCCAAACCCTGACCTGGACAAGGGGGCGTTCTTGCAGTTGTGGGCGGGACGGAGGGGCCGGCGGCCCGCCGGCGCTCATCGGCGGGGCTCTGTATTGCCGCGCAGCCACCGGGCGAACTCGCCTTCTTCCAGGTCCGCGGCGGCAAGCGCCAGCATCGCTTGGGTGGCAGCGTCCTCAGGCGCGGTGAGGCGGCGGCCGTTCCGGCTCAGAAACACATAGGCGGCCATGAAGGCGGTGCGCTTGTTGCCATCGACGAAAGGGTGGTTGCGAACGATGCCGGCGGCGTAGGCGGCCGCAAGTGCGCACACGTCTGGAGTGCCATAGGTGGCGAGATGCCGCGGCCGGGCCAGGGCGGAGTCCAGCAGCCCCTGGTCGCGGACGCCCGGAGGCCCGCCGTGCACCACCAGCAAGCGCTCATGCAGGGCCAGAACCACGGCGCGCTCAATCCAGACCACGTCTCTCGCCATCGGATCTCCCTACTTCGCAAGAGCGCGTAACGTGTTGCGGTAGGCGGCCATGCCCTCCTCGGCGAGCGCCATCTGGCGCTCGAACTCGGGGTCGTAGGGGGTGATGCGATAACCGTCCGGGGCCTCGGTCAGGAAGGCGCGCTCGCCCTCCTTCAGCCCGAGCCGGTCCAGCGCCTCGCGGGGGATTACGACGCCTAAGGAATTGCCGACCTTGCGGATCTTGAGTTCGATCATGGTTTGTGTCCGCGTCAGTGTTATAACTCAGGTAGCAACTTTAGCGCCCTGGCGAACCGCCGCCAAGAGCCGCTGGCCTCACCCGCCGCCGTCCACGGTCCATGGCCGGGCCGGGCCCGGCCAAGTCAGGGAAGGACAGGGGCCGGGGAGGGGGCCCAAAGAGCTCCTCTCCCCCGGAGGGGGAGAGGTTAGGTGAGGGGGCGACCCATGACTCCCTTGTGGGCACGACCGCGCCCTAACCGGCGACCCTCACCGTCCCGGCGCGCCAATCCCCGCCCGCATCCGGTGCAAGCGACAAGGGCCGAAGGAACGGCGTTGACATGCCGTTCGGCTATGGCATAGTCACGGCCCTTGCAAGCCCGCGGGCCATGGCTGGCGGGCCACTTTTCATTGATTCCGGAACAACGCTGCCGTGTCGACAATGGCCACCTACTCCGCCAAGCTCTCCGATATCCGACGCCAGTGGTACGTGATCGATGCCGAGGACGTGATTCTCGGCCGGCTCGCCGCCATTGTGGCAACCCGCCTCCGCGGCAAGCACAAGCCGATGTATACGCCGCACCTCGACTGCGGCGACCACGTGATCGTGATCAATGCGGGCAAGGTTCGCCTGACCGGGCGCAAGCGGGAGCAGGAGCGGTTCTACTGGCACACCGGCTACCCGGGCGGGATCAAGAGCCGCAGCATGGGGCAGATCCTGGAAGGCCGTTTCCCGGAGAGGGTGGTCATCAAGGCCGTCGAGCGGATGATCCCCCGCAACCCGCTCGGCCGGCAGGTAATGCGCAAGCTCAAGGTCTACCGCGGGCCCGACCATCCCCACGCCGCCCAGAAGCCGGAACCGCTGGACGTGGCGGCGCTCAACCCCAAGAACAAGCGGCAGTAGAGCAACCATGGCCGAACCGACCAGAAGTCTCGAGGATCTCAAGCAACTCGGTCAGGGCATGCCCGCGGCGGGCGGCGAAGCGCTGCCGCAGCCGCGGATCGATGCGCTCGGCCGTGCCTATGCCACCGGCAAGCGCAAGGACGCGGTTGCCCGGGTGTGGCTCAGGCGCGGCTCCGGCAAGATCACCGTCAACGGCCGCGATGCTGCCAGGTTCTTCGCCCGCCCGACCCTCCAGATGATCCTGGCCCAGCCATTCGCGGTGGCAAACCGGGTCGGCGAGTTCGACGTGGTGTGCTCGGTGAAGGGGGGCGGTCTGTCGGGACAGGCCGGGGCGGTCCGCCACGGCATCAGCCGGGCGCTCACGTTTTACGAGCCCGCTCTGCGCGGCCCCTTGAAGACCGTCGGCTTCCTCACCCGCGATTCTCGGGTGGTGGAGCGAAAGAAGTACGGCAAGCGCAAGGCCAGGCGCAGCTTCCAGTTCTCCAAACGCTGACCGGGCCCGGCGCCTCGGGTCGGTGCTGCTGCCGATCCTGCGTCCGGCATCGGGTTCCCCCACACCGGGAGGCCGCCTGCGATGACCGATCGCCGCCTTCGCGTTGCCATTGTTGGCGCCAGTGGCTACACCGGCGCCGAGCTGGTCCGCCTTCTGACCGGTCATCCGACGGCAGAGGTCGTGGCGCTCACGGCCGATCGCAAGGCCGGCCAGGGGTTGGGCGCGGTGTTCCCGCACCTCGCTGCCGCTGCTGACGTCCACCGCCTGCCGACGCTGACCGATGTGGCCGGAGTTGCCTGGGACGGGGTGGATGCGGCTTTCTGTGGCCTGCCGCACGGCACCACCCAGGAGGTGGTCGCGGCGATTCCCTCCTCAGTGCGGGTGATTGATCTGTCGGCCGACTTCCGGCTCTCCGACACCGACGCCTATGCCGCCTGGTACGGTCAGCCGCACCGGGCACCGGCTCTGCAGAAGCAGGCCGTCTATGGCCTGACGGAACTGGCCCGGGACCGGATCGCCGCCGCCCGCCTGATCGCCTGTCCCGGTTGCTATCCCACCTCGGCGCTGCTGCCGCTGGTGCCGCTGGTGAAGGCCGGCCGGATCGACCCGGCCGACATCATCATCGATTCGAAGTCCGGTGTCAGCGGGGCCGGGCGTGCCCTCAAGGAGGCGTCCCTGTTTGCCGAGGTCGCGGAAGGGGTGCACGCCTATGGGCTCGCCAACCACCGCCACCTGTCGGAGCTGGAGCAGGAGCTGGGTGCCGCGGCCGGCCGGGATGTTCGCGTCACCTTCACGCCGCACCTGATCCCGATGAACCGGGGCATTCTGTCGACCATCTACGTCCGGCCCACGGGCGGAGCCGGGGCGGGGGATCTTCGCCGCCATCTTGCCGATCGCTACGCGGGCGAGCCTTTCGTCCGGGTGCTGCCGGAAGGGCAGGTGCCGGCCACCCGGCACGTCCGCGGTTCCAACCACTGCCTGATCGGAGTGGTCGATGACCGGGTGCCGGGGCGGGTCATCATCCTGTCGGTGATCGACAACTTGGTGAAGGGTGCGGCCGGCCAGGCGGTGCAGAACTTCAACGTCGCCTTCGGCATGCCCGAATCGGCGGGCTTGACCCAACCGCCCCTGTTCCCCTGAGCGATGAGCCGCCGACCGGTGCGGTGATCGCGGATCGGCTCACATCCACGTGTCGTCGCGGCTGGACATATGGTCCTGGGTCGGCAGCAGGTTCCACATGGAGTTGGCCACCAGGGTGCGGAACGCCCTATCGTCCGGAGAGGCCGGCCGCGCGGTATCCGCATTCACCCAGGAAATCACCTGGTCGCGCCAGCAGAACACGGTGGTCATACCGAGCCGGCTGCCGCCGGCTGCCTGGGGCATGTCTTCGGTCGGGCCACAAACCCGGTGCTGCGGCACGCCGATGGGAAAATCGAACACCACGACGATACGATAGTCGCTGCGGGCGCGCTCCGAAGGCTCGGTGGTGAAACGGGTCCGGGGGCCGAAATGGTTGCCCTGCATGGCACCGAGCACGGTCTGTTGGACCTGCGCCGCCGGCAGGTCGAAGGGGTTGCCGATGATCACCGTGTTCATCTCGCCGATGCCGGCGGCATAGGCGAAGTTGCTGCGGATACCGGTATCAACGACGGAATCGGTGGCGCTTTGCATTCGCACCGCCTGGGTGCAGCCGGCCAGTACGACGGCGGCAATGGCGGCGGTGATCGCGGTGGACTTGCGATTCATGACGTGCTCCTTCCGATCCGTTCGCGACCTGCCCCCAAGAATGTCGGAGCAGGACGGGGGTGGCGCAACTCAACCCCGCGTGAGGACGCCGCGCCGGCCGCCGGCAGGTCATTGACAAGGCGACCCGACGGGCCAAAATGGGCGACAGCGACGCACCGGCTCGTTGCGACAACGTCGGGCTGCGTAACAGGAGTGGCAACGATGACCCGAGGCTGGCCTAACATCTGACGGGGCGTGTCGTCACGGCGCAGGCTGGCGTCTCGTTGCGATATCCAGCAGATACAGCGCATTGGCGAAGGTGCCCTCCTCGTGGGTGGCTGGGGATGCACCGGCGCGGTCCGCTTCCGACAGAGCGTTCTGCTTCCATGCATCGAACCGTCCTTCCAGGTGAGCTCTGAATAGCGGGTCGTAGGTCCTGAGCGCGGGCTCGATCAGCGCCATCACGTCGCGCATCGGCAGGTAGTTCCGGTGCGGCCGCGCCATCAGCCCGAGAGATTCCAGAAAGAAGAACACCTCCATGATGGCGAAGTACTGCGTGACTGCGTGCGGATCATGCCGCAGTGCCGTCAACTGATCGTCGACGATCCTGCCCCACTCCTGTTCACGCCCTTGATACTGGCGCCCCAGGTTCTCGCGGAGTCCGGCCACCAGCTTGCGGCTCTCGGCAGTCTCCGGCGATCCCCAGCGCTTTTCGATGTCGAGAAAGACGCTGGCTTGGTGGGCGCGGGTGGCCAAGCGATGATCGTCCTGGGCTTGCCGCACCTGCGCCTTGGCGAACCTGAGAGCCAGGGCCGCCGTGACCACCAGGCCAGCCCCGGCCAGGAAGTACAGCAGCTCGAGGGTGCCGCGGACGGCTTCCTGGGTGTTCGCCGGGGATTGGTCCCACAGCCGGACAATGACGATGATCACCATCGCCAGCACCAGCAGCGATGCCGCGATCAGCAGCATGTGCGGCACCAGGAACCGCGACAGGGCATCAAGACGGGCCCCGATATCGTTCGATCCCGGCCGCAAGGGAGCTGTCTTGGACCGATCGCCCGTTGCCGTCATCGGCTAGACGTCGACCTCCCCGACGAACCGGGCATGTTCCTGGATGTAGGCGAAGCGGAGCTCCGGACGTCGGCCGAGCAGCGTCTCCACCAGCCGGGCAGCGTCGCTTGAGAGACCTGGGGAAGCGGTGGAGTCCCGGCCGGAGCCGGCATCTGCGTCCGGACCGACTGCGACGCGAAGCAGGTTGCGGGTGCGCGGATCCATCGTGGTGGCCTTGAGTTGGGCCGAAGGCATTTCGCCCAAGCCCTTGAACCGGCTCACCTCCACCTTGCCGCGACCGGTCAGGGTGGTGCGCAGCAGTTGCTGCCGATGGGCGTCGTCCCGGGCGTAGACGGTGGTCCCCCCCTGGGTCAGACGGTACAGCGGCGGCACCGCCAGGAACAGATGGCCGCGGGTGATAAGGCCCGGCATCTCCCGGAAGAAGAACGTCATCAGCAGGGCGGCGATATGGGCGCCGTCCACATCGGCATCGGTCATGATGATGACTTTCTCGTACCGGAGGGCCGCCGGATCGAATCCCTGCCGGGTGCCGCAGCCGAGGGCTTCCACCAGGTTGGCCAGTTCCTGGTTGGCGCGGAGCTTCTCGCCCGAGGCGCTGGCGACGTTGAGAATCTTGCCCCGGAGCGGCAGGACCGCCTGGGTCTCCCGGGCGCGGGCGGCCTTGGCCGAGCCGCCGGCGGAATCGCCCTCGACCAGAAACAGTTCGGTGCCCTCGGCCGTGGTGCGGGTGCAGTCGGCGAGCTTGCCCGGCAGGCGCAGCTTGCGGGTCGCCGACTGACGCTTGGTTTTCTTCTCTTCGGATCGGCGGAGCCGCGACTCCGCCCGCTCCACCAGCCGCTCCAGCAGCGAACGGGAGGCCTCGGGCGTGGCTGCCAGCCAGTGGTCGAAGTGGTCGCGCACCACCTGCTCCACCAGCCTGGCCGCCGCCGGGGAGGTCAGCTTCTCCTTGGTCTGGCCCTGGAACTGCGGTTCGCGGATGAACACCGACAGCATGCCGCAGGCGCCGCCGACGACGTCCTCGGCGGTGAGCCGGCCGGCGGCCCGGTTGCCGGTACGCTCCCCGTGACCCTTGAGGCTTCGCAGCAGGGCGGCACGGAGCCCGGCCTCGTGGGTGCCGCCTTCCGGCGTGGGCACGGTGTTGCAGTAGGAGCGAAAGAAGCTCTCCTCATCCTCCGGCCAGGCGATGGCCCACTCCACCCGGCCGGCCCCGTGCTCGACCGCCGCTTCGCCGGCGAACGGCTCATTGGTGAGCGTGGCGCGTCCGTCCAGGGTCGAGAGCAGGTAGTCCCGCAGTCCGCCGGGGAAGCGCAGCACCTCGGCCGCCGGTACACCCGTGGTCCCGCCGAGCAGCGCCGCATCGCAGTTCCAGCGGATTTCCACGCCGCGAAACAGGTACGCTTTGGAGCGGGCCATCCGGTACAGCTCCTGAGGCCGGAACCGGGCCTCGGAACCGAAGATCTGCGGATCAAAACGGAACGAGACGGTGGTACCTCGTCGGTTGCTGACCGGACCGCCGTTCTCCAGCGGGCCCAGGGGGGCGCCGCGGCTGTAGTGCTGCCGCCAGAGGGTGCGGTCGCGGGCCACCTCCACGCTCAGATGTTCCGACAGGGCGTTGACCACCGACAGCCCGACACCGTGCAGGCCGCCGGAGGTCTCATACACCTTGCCGGAGAACTTGCCGCCGGAGTGCAGGGTGGTCAGGATCACCTGGAGCGCCGATGTGTCCTTGAACTTGGGATGGGGGTCCACCGGGATGCCGCGGCCGTTGTCGCCGACGGTGACCGTGCCGTCCGCGGCCAGGGCGAGTTCGATCCGGCTGGCATGACCGGCCACCGCCTCGTCCATGGCATTGTCGAGAAGTTCCGCCACCAAGTGGTGCAGCGACCGCTCATCGGTGCCGCCGATGTACATCGCAGGACGGCGGCGCACCGGCTCGAGACCTTCGAGCACCTCGATGTGTTCCGCCGTATAGCCACGGCGCGCTGGCGGCAAGGCGTCGAAGAGGTCGGGCATCAATGGGCGCGAGGCTCCGAAGGCATCAGCATGCGGTATTGTGCACGCTACACGGTTCCATATCTGGGGGCAACTGTCCCCGGAAGCGGATCAACGATTGCCCTCGACGCTTGCGGCGGCACCGACCGGCCGGGTGAGCCGCAGCAAGCCGCGGAACGGAAGCAGCAGGAGCAAGGCCATCACCACCTTGATGGCGAAGTCGCCGATGGCGAGGGTTACCCACGGCACGCCGGTCGCATGGAACGCGATGGCGAAAAACAGCACCGTGTCCACGGCCGAGCCCAGCAGCGAGGATACCAGCGGCGGCATCCACCACGCCCGTTCCCGCAACCGGTCGAAAACCCGCACGTCCAGCAATTGCGCCACCAGGAAGGCGGTTCCCGAAGCCAGCGCGATCCGGGGGGTTGCCAGCAGGGCCGACAGCAGCACCGCCAGGGCGAATCCGGCATAGACCACACGTCGCGCCGCGCCGGGCCCGAGCCGACGGTTGGTCAGGTCGGTCACCAGGAACGAGATGGGATAGGTGAACGCCGCCCAGGTCAGCCAGTCGCTGATGGCATACTGGACCAGGACATTTGACGCGGTCACCACCACCACCATGGCGGCTATGAAGGCTATGAGATCGTGTCGGTGGGGCATCGCGCAGGGGACGTGGTGATAAGGGGGTCCGGACGCCAGCGGCGGTTTCCAGAGCCTATAGCATCGTTACGGTCGGCATGCGAGGGCAGAAGCGGACAAATTCACCAATCAAAAACGTAGTAGTATGCGAATTCACAGTGCGATAAGATAACTAGATGAGAAACTACATTGGACACGTGCCATTTGTCAGGCAGGCATGGCCGCCTCGCCGCACGCAAGGAAGGTCACCATGAAGCATTTCCCGGTGTTCCTGGAGGTCGAGGGGCGCACTGCCGTGGTCGTCGGTGGCGGCGAGACGGCCGCCCGCAAGGTCAGGCTGCTGCGGGCAGCGGGGGCGGCCGTACGAGTGATCGCACCCTCGGTCACCGACGAACTGGCGAGTTTGGAGAGGGCAGGGGAGGTGACACTGATCCGGCGCCTGTTCCACGCCACCGATGTCGCGGATGCGGCGCTGGTGATCTCGGCTACCGCGCGGCAGGATGTCGATGCCGCCGTCGCGGCCGCAGCGGGCCGCGCCGGTGTGCCGGTCAATGTGGTGGACAACAAGGCGCTGTCGTCCTTCATCGTGCCGGCCATTGTCGACCGCCACCCGATTACCGTGGCCATCTCCTCCGGCGGGACTGCCCCGGTGCTGGCGCGGAACCTGCGGGCCCGGATCGAGGCGATGCTGCCCCCCCGGCTGGGCCAGCTCGCCCGGTTCGCCGATTCGTTCCGCACCGCGGTCAAGGCCAGCATTCCCGACGGCATCCGCCGGCGCCGCTTCTGGGAGCGACTTTTCGCCGGCCCCATTGCCGCGGCGGTGCTGGCCGGGGACGAGACGCGAGCCCGGGAGGCGATGCTGAGTGCCGTCAACCGGCCGCCGACCGGGGAGGGGCTCGGGCAAGGCAACGGCATCGTATTCATCGTCGGCGCCGGCCCGGGGGATCCGGATCTCCTGACCCTGAAGGCGCTGCGCCTGCTCCAGGAAGCCGACGTCATCGTGCACGATCGTCTGGTCACTCCGGCCATCCTGGACTACGCGAGGCGCGATGCCGAGGTGATCGATGTCGGCAAGGCAAAAGGAAGCCACGCCTGCAGCCAGGGCGAGATCAACCGCATTCTGCTGCGCGAGGCATCGGCCGGCCGCCGGGTGGTTCGCCTGAAGGGTGGCGATCCCTTCGTGTTCGGCCGGGGTGGCGAGGAACGGGACCATCTTCGGACCCACGGCATCGCTGTCGAGGTGGTGCCCGGCATCACCGCCGCCACCGGCTGCGCCGCTACCGCCGGCATCCCGCTGACCCACCGCGACCATGCCCAGGCCTTGACTCTGGTGACCGGCCACGGCCGCGACGGCGAGCCCGATCTGGACTGGCCGGCGCTGGCCGGGGCCAACCGGACCGTGGCCGTCTACATGGGGGCGACCGCCGCCGGGCGGATTGCCGAACGGCTGATCGGCCACGGGATGGCGCCGGACACCCCGGCCGCCGTGATCGCCGACGGAACCCGGCCGGGGCAGCAGACGCGGGTCGGACCCGTGCGGGCACTAGCGGAACTTGCCGCGGGTATCCGCCCGGGTGCCCCGGCGCTGCTGCTGATCGGCGAGGTGGTGCGCCACGCCGACGCCTGGATGGATGTGGAGCGGCGAACTCAGGATCGGGTCACCGCTTGCATCAACCAATGACGACAAGGAGTCCGGCCATGTCCAAGCACGTGATCACCGCCAACCGTCTGGTCGACGGGGCGGTGGTCTACCTCACTGTCGGTGGCGGCTGGTCCGAGCGTATCGCCGATGCCGCCGTGGCTGACGGCAAGGAGGCCGGTGCCGTGCTTATGGCGAAGGCCGAGCAGGCGGTGGCCGACTGTCTCGTGGTGGCGCCGTATCTGATCGATGTCGCCGACGCCGATGGCGGCATCCGGGCCCAGCGCTACCGGGAGCGCATCCGCTCCGACGGTCCGTCGATCCACCCCGAATTTGCCAAGACCTGAACAGTTTAGAGGAGCCTGCGGATGTACCGCTATGACGAGTTCGATCACACGTTCGTGCGCCAGCGGGTCGAGCAGTTCCGCGACCAGGTGGAACGCCGCCTTAGCGGGGCGCTCAGCGAGGACGAGTTCCGACCGCTTCGGCTGATGAACGGCCTTTACCTGCAGCTCCATGCCTACATGCTGCGGGTGGCCATTCCGTATGGCACCCTGTCATCCCGGCAGATGCGCTGCCTTGCGCACATCGCCCGCACCTACGACAAGGGCTATGGCCACTTCACCACCCGCCAGAACATTCAGTTCAACTGGCCGGCCCTCAAGGACGTGCCGGATATCCTGCTGGACTTGGCGGAGGTGGAGATGCACGCGCTGCAAACCAGCGGCAACTGCATCCGCAACGTCACCGCTGACCAGTATGCCGGTGCTGCCGCCGACGAGATCGAGGATCCCCGCGTCTGGTGCGAAATCATCCGGCAATGGTCGAGCCTGCACCCGGAGTTTTCCTTCCTGCCGCGCAAGTTCAAGATCGCGGTGACCGGGGCGCCCAACGACCGGGCGGCGGTGGCGGTACACGACATCGGCCTTCGCATCGTCCGCAACGAGGCGGGGGAGGTCGGCTTCCAGGTTCTGGTCGGTGGCGGACAGGGGCGTACACCGGTGATCGGCGCGGTGATCCGGCCGTTCCTGCCGAAGCGCTACCTCCTGTCGTACCTGGAGGCCATCCTCCGCGTCTACAACCTGCTCGGCCGGCGCGACAACATCTTCAAAGCGCGCATCAAGATCCTGGTGCAACAGGTCGGGGCGGCGGTGTTTGCCGACATGGTCGAGGACGAGTGGCAGCAGATCAAGGATGGTCCCGTCGAACTGCCGGCCGGGGAACTGGAGCGCATCCAGGCCTATTTCGCGCCGCCGCCGTTCGAGACGCTGCCGGACGCCGATTCCGGGTTCGCGGATGCGCAAGCCGGCGATCCCGCGTTCACCGCCTGGACCCGGTCCAACCTTGCGGCACACCGGCAACCCGGATATGCCATCGTCAACCTGTCCCTGAAGCCGGTCGGTGGCATCCCGGGTGATGCCACCGCGGCGCAGATGGATGCGGTGGCCGACTTGGCCGATCGCTACAGCTTCGGCGAGATTCGGGTCTCCCACGAGCAGAACCTGATCCTTCCGCATGTGCGCCTGCAGGACCTGTACCCGCTTTGGCAGGCCCTCGAGGGCATCGGCTTCGCAACCGCCAACATCGGCCTCGCTTCCGACATCATCGCCTGCCCGGGGCTGGACTACTGCTCGCTGGCCAATGCCCGGTCGATCCCGATCGCGCAGGAGATCAGCCGCCGCTTTGCCGCGCTCGACCGCCTCCACGACATCGGCGAGCTCAGGATCAAAATCTCCGGCTGCATCAACGCCTGCGGGCATCACCATGTCGGCCACATCGGCATCCTCGGCGTGGACAAGAAGGGCGAAGAGTTCTACCAGCTCACCCTCGGGGGCGACGCGACAGACACGGCAGCCCTTGGCGACCTGATCGGCCCCGCCGTGTCTGTCCACAAGGTTGTCGACGCGGTCGAGACCCTGGTCGGGGTCTACCTGGAACACCGCCAGAACGGCGAGCGTTTCCTCGACACCTACCGCCGCGTCGGCCTTCAGCCGTTCAAGGAGACGCTGTATGCCACTCATTAGGAGCGCCGGAAACGGGGCCGGCCAAGTCGTCGACGATCCCTGGACCCTGGTCGGAGACGACGAACCGCTGCCCGAGAACGGACCGGTGATCGTCACCCTGGCGCGCTGGCAGCAGGACCGGGAGTCCCTGATCGCATCCGGTCGGCCACTCGGGGTCCGCCTGGCCAGCGACCAGCTTGCCGGTACCATCGCAGGCGACCTGCCCCATCTCTCCCTGATTGCCCTGGAGTTCCCCTCGTTCCGCGATGGGCGAGCCTACTCCACCGCGCGGCAACTGCGTGACCGCTACGGGTTCCGTGGCGAACTTCGCGCCGTCGGCAACGTGCTGAGGGATCAGCTCCTGTTCATGCACCGCTGCGGCTTCGACGCCTTCGAGGTACCCGGCGCCGACGCGGCGGCGGCATTCGCCAGGGCGCTTGGTGAATTCTCCGTGTTCTACCAGCCGGCGAGCGACCAGCGGCTGCCGGCCACCCGGCTGCGCCCGCTTCGGAGTGCGGCGGAATGACGGTAACCAGCGCCGGGTTGCGCCACGGCTGGCCCACCGCCACCGCCGACCCGGTCGGGTTCGCGCGTTCACTGGACGCGGCCTATGCCGATGCCGACGCGGAAGAGCTTCTGGCTGCGATGATCGGTCAGGTGTTTACCGGCCGGATCGCCCTGACCTCGTCGTTCGGGGCGGAAGCGGCGGTGCTGCTCCACCTGGTGGCCCGGGTCGACCCGGCGACCCCGGTGATCTTTCTCAACACCGGCAAGCTGTTCGGGGAGACGCTGCGCTACCGCGACACTCTCGTCGGGCGGCTGGGGTTGACCGACCTGCGCTCGCTCACCCCGGATGCCAAGCGGATCGATGACCTCGATGCGGATGGGGTGCTGTGGTACGGCAACCCGGACATGTGCTGCTACATCCGCAAGGTGGAGCCGCTGGAACGGGCGCTTGACGGCTTCATCGCCACCATCACCGGCCGCAAGGGCTTTCACGGCGGCGACCGGTCCGACCTGCCGCGGGTGGAGGCGGCCGATGACGGCCGCTTCAAAGTCAATCCGCTGGCCCGGTGGCGGAAGGAGGACGTCGAATCCTATTTCGCCGCGCACGACCTGCCGCGCCATCCGCTGGAGGCCGACGGCTTCCTCTCCATCGGCTGCATGCCGTGCACCGATCGGGTGGCGCCGGGGGAGGACATCCGCGCCGGGCGCTGGCGCGGCCGGGAAAAGTCCGAATGCGGAATTCACCTCCCCAAGGGCCGCTGGCAGCCGTTCGACAGCGGCATCTGACCCGGCTGAGGCCGCCACCACAAGAAAGCCCCGCCCGTCGGGCGGGGCTTTCGAAGCCTTGAGGTGGAAGGCCGGCTCAGGACGAGTAGTACATCTTGAACTCGATGGGGTGTGGGGTGTGCTCGAAGTTGTACACCTCCTCCCACTTGAGCTGGATGTAGCCGTCGATCAAGTCATCGGTAAACACGTCTCCCTTCTTGAGGAACTCCCGGTCGGCATCCAGCGATTCCAGAGCCTCGCGAAGGCTTCCGCACACGGTCGGGATGCCCTCCAGTTCTTCCGGCGGCAGGTCATAGAGGTTCTTGTCGATGGCATCGCCCGGGTGGATTTTGTTCTGGATGCCGTCCAGGCCCGCCATCAACATGGCCGCAAAACCGAGATAGGGATTGCAGGTCGCATCGGGGAAGCGGATCTCCACCCGCTTGCCCTTGGGGCTGGTGGCGAAGGGAATACGGCAGGAGGCCGACCGATTGCGCGCCGAATAGGCCAGCAGCACCGGTGCCTCGAAGCCCGGGATCAGGCGCTTGTAGCTGTTGGTCGAGGGATTGGTGAAGGCGTTGAGGGCGCGGGCGTGGCGGATGATGCCGCCGATGTAGAACAGCGCCGTATCCGAGAGGTCGGCATAGCCGGAACCGGCGAAGGTCGGCTTGCCGTCCTTCCAGATGGACTGGTGAGTGTGCATGCCCGAGCCGTTGTCGCCGGCCACCGGCTTCGGCATGAAGGTCGCCGATTTGCCGTAGGTGTGGGCCACCATCTGCACGCAATATTTGTAGATCTGGACGTTGTCGGCCGCAGTCAGGAGCGAGGCATACGTCAGCCCGAGTTCGTGCTGGCTCGGGGCCACCTCGTGGTGATGCTTGTCCATGGTCAGGCCCATTTCCTGCATCACCGATACCATCTCCGAACGCAGGTCCTGAGCCGAGTCCACCGGCGGAACCGGGAAATACCCGCCCTTGATCGGCGGGCGGTGGCCGGCGTTGCCTTCCGCAAGGATGCGGCCGGTCACGTACGGGCCTTCGTCGGAACTGAACTCATAAAAGCAGTGGTGCATCTGGACGTCGAAGCGCACGTCGTCGAACACGAAGAATTCCGGTTCCGGCCCGACATAGACCGAATCGCCGATGCCGGTCGACCCCAGGTACGCCACCGCCTTCTTGGCGACCGAGCGGGGATCCCGCTCGTACGGTTGGCCGGTCGACGGCTCCATGACGTCGCAGAACAGGATCATCGTGGCCTGCGCCGCGAACGGGTCGAGCACCGCCGTATTGGCGTCAGGGATGAGCGCCATGTCGGACTCATTGATCTCCTTCCATCCGGAAATCGATGAGCCGTCGAACATGATGCCGTCAGCGAACGCGTCTTCGTCAACGAAGCTCGCCGTCATGCTGAGGTGCTGCCATTTGCCGCGTGGGTCGGTGAAGCGGAGGTCGACGTATTTGATCTCGCGATCCTTGATGATGCGGACGACATCCGCGGGCGTCTTGCAGTTGAGAGTCATGGTGCGCATCCCTTCGCTATTGGGTGTTATTGGCTGGCAGGTAGGTCCGGACCGACCTTGCCACCGCAATATTGATGGCCGTGTCCCGTCTTAAAGGAGTGTCTCAGATCGCTTCGTTACCGCGTTCGCCGGTTCGCACGCGGATGGCGTCCTCGACGGACGTGACGAAGATCTTGCCGTCACCGATCCGACCGGTCTTGGCCGCCTGGGTAATCGCCTCGATCGCCCGCTCTACCATGCCGTCATCGACAACCAGCTCGAGCTTCACCTTGGGCAGGAAATCTACGACATACTCGGCCCCGCGGTACAGCTCGGTATGGCCCTTCTGCCGGCCGAAACCCTTGGCTTCCAATACGGTTATCCCTTGCAGGCCCAGCTCATGGAGGGCTTCCTTCACCTCGTCGAGCTTGAACGGCTTGATGATCGCTTCGATTTTCTTCATGAAGGTCGGCCCTTTCTTCACCAGTGTTCCCGCTTCAGCGGCGCCCCGCGGCACCGGCGCCCACACGGGCGCCGGTGCCACCGCCATGTGAAGCACGGGCCGTGCCAGAACTTCAAGGGGTGCCGGAACCCCATGATTGTGCAAAGGAATTCAACCCGGCGTCCGGACGGCACGGGAAACCGCGGGTTGATCCTGCATGGTGCCTTGGCAATTGCCCATGAAATGGGCAGAGGTGCCCGGCATCAGGCCGAGCGAATGGGCCTCATGACGCGGGCTTTCGACTTCATGCTCACTTGAGTGATGGTTTTGG